>NZ_JBHMIP010000004.1:0-257613 GCF_048060245.1 Micromonospora sp. LOL_014 | reverse complement strand
CCGCCGACGAACGCCTACGCGAGGTAGTCAACAGGGCCAACGTTGCCTGACGCGGCACTAGGTGGTCGACGTGGAGATCTCCTCGGCCAGCCACCCGTTCTGAACGGGTCGGCAGCGCCTGCTGGACAGCGCCGGTCGAGTGGAGAAGCTTCGTCCCAAGTACGCCCGGAAGAAGCGCCCGGAGGGCGACGCGACGGCCGGCTAGCGTGAGCAGCCGCCCCCGCGCTTCCCGGTGTGTCGTGGCCGGGTTTGCCGCGCCGGTCGCCGGGTAGCCGGTAGGCGCTGGTAGTCGCGACCGTAGCGGCAGTGGCCGGCGAGGAGGCGTGATGGCTGGCATCGGTGCCCGCGTCTGGGCGGTGGCCGGGGGGCGGATCCCGCCGGTTAGCAACGGCGACGAGCCGGAGTTCACCAGCTTCGACCAGCTCTGCCTGCTCAACGCCGGCGACGTCGATGCCGAGGTCGAGCTGACCGTGTACTACGACGATCAGGAGCCGGCGGGGCCGTACCGCTGGGTGGTGTGGGCGCGCCGGATCCGGCACGCCCGGCTCAACGACCTCGTCGACCCGGAGCCGATCCGGCTGGGCCGACCGTTCGGCTGCGTACTGACCTCGTCGGAGCCGGTGGTGGTGCAGTTCCAGCGGCAGGACACCCGGCTGCCGGGGGTGGTGGCGTTGACCGACGCGACCCCGTACGCCGGGTGAGGGCCGGCGTATCCGTGGCTGCCTGTTCATCAACACCTTCGGCGAACTGGGCGGGACCACGCCGCACGTCGCCGGTTTCGTCCGGGCGCAGAAGGTCGAGTTCCAGCAGCGGGTGGCGGCACTGGTCGCCGAAGCCGGCCGAGTCGAACCGCCAGTAGCCGACGGTGGTGTGGCGCAGCACCGCGACCGGCGGCCGGGGAGCGGCCGGCGGCACCGGTGCGAACCGGTTGGAACCGGGCCGCGAAGTCGACCTCGACGCTGAACCGGTCGACCGGGCCGGTCAGCTCGACCGTCTCGGCCTGCAGCGGCGTGCGCATGGCCGGATCCCGGGTCTCGGAGTGTTCCGGCTGGTGGGTACGCAGGGGATCGTCAGTCACCCGAGCAACGTCGCGCCCGGTAGTGAGCGCCGGGCGTCAGTGGCTGAACGACGTCTGCGACCAACGGAAGATCAACTCGGTGGGGCAGGCGGCCGGTCCACCTGGGCGGCGGTGCCGGGTGCCGGGTGCCGCGCCGATGCCGGCGAGCGTGTTGTTGTCCCCCACGGCGGCAACGTGCTCAGCCGCCCGGGTACGCCACTGTCGCTCCGGCAGTCGCCGGTGTTCCAGGAAGAACAGCGACAGGTGACCCCCGGCGGCAGGTGCAGCCGGCCATCGACCACTTCGACGCCGACGAACTGGTCGAGCTCGCCGTGGTCTGCGCGGTCGCGTCGATGCTTCAGCGGTTCGCCGCGCTGACCGGCCCGGCCGTCGAACCGCAGGTACGCGAGTTCCTCGCCCGGGCCGATCTGTCGGCCGATCCACTGGTGCTGCGCTACCCGGTGTCGGACGGCCCGGTGTCGGACGGCCCGGTGTCGGACGGCCCGGTGTCCGCCGGCGGGCGGTAGCCACTCACCGCGACACCGCCAGTTCGCCGAACCAGCGGCCGGCGTCGCGGAAAACCTCCCGGACGGTCAGCCCACCGGCGGCCCCAGCGGCCCGTACCGCGTCGGTGTCCAGCCGTGCCCACCGGAACGCCGGCCCCAGCCGGGGCCGGCCTCCGGCGGCGGTGCTGACCACGTGCGCGTACCCGCGCCACAGCCCGACCCCGGGCGGATCCAGCTCCACCAGCAGGGTGCCCAGCGGATGCAGCAACGACCGGCACCGGCGCAGCAGCGCCACCGGGTCGCCGCCGATGCCGATGTTGCCGTCCAGCAGTACGGCGTGCCGCCACCGGCCTTCGGCGGGCAGCCGGTCGAACAGGTCACGGTGGATCGCCACCCCGCCCCGGGCCCGGGTCAGCGCCACCGCTCGGGCCGACACGTCCACCCCGACGGCGGTCACCCCGGCCCGGGTCAGCGCCACCGTGACCCGGCCCGGCCCGCAGCCCAGGTCCAGGGTCGGGCCACAGCACCGGGCCACCACCGCATCGGTCGTCGGTTCCACCGGCCCGTGCCAGCGCTCCACCGGCAGCCGCCAGCGGACCCCGTCACCCTGCACCAGCCAGTGTCCGCCGGCCGCCGGAGCCAGCAGCGCGGCGGCGAAACCGTGGTCCGCCGCGTACCGGCCGGGCACGCTGGCGGTCACCGTCGCGCCCCGACGGCAGGCACCGGTATCCGGGCCAGGGCCGGCACGCCCACCGCCGCCACCTGGCCGGCGAACCGGCTGCCGGGGACCGCGTCGGCCACCGCCAGCGCGTCGCGCCACTCGTCGACGTCGCGCAGCACCGGCAGTGGCGCGACCCGCAGCCCTCGCGCGCGCAGCGCCGACCAGGTGTCGCGCCCGGTGTGCGAGGTCGACATCGGCACCCGCCGCAGCACCTCGGCATGCCGGGGATCGGTCAGACCCAGCGCCCACCAGCCGCCGTCGGCCGCCCAACCGAGCACCGCGCCGGTGCCGGCCCGCACCCCACCCGCCTCGGTCGGTGCCCCACCGGCGCCGGTCAGCGTCTCGACGGCGGCGGTCAGCGCCGCGCCGGTCAGCTGCGGAGTGTCCATCCCGATCTGCAGCACCGGCCGACCCAGGTACGCCGCCGCCACGTCGGCGTGCGCGTTGGCCAGCCGGTCGGCGAACCCGTCCCCGCGCTGCGGCAGTACCCGCCAGCCGGCAGTCGCCACGACCAGCTCCTCAGCGGCACCCGGGTACGCGTCGGCGTCGGTCAGCCGGCCGGCCAGCGCCAGCACCGGCGTCACCGCGCCGGCCGCGCGGACCGCGTCCATCGTGTCCAGCAGCGCGGCGGTGGCGATCCGGGCAGCCTGCCCGGGGGTGGCCGGCGGGCAGAGCCGGGTCTTCACCAGCCCGGCCACCGGTGTCTTCGCCATCACCAGCAGGACGGTCACCGGGTACCGTCCACGGTGCGCAACACCCGACCGAAGTCGCGGGTCGCCCGCAGCGTGCCGCGTACCGAGCCGGACACCTTCGAACGGGTGCCGGCCGCCCGGGGCGCGTACGTCACGTCCAGCTCGACGATGCGCCACCCGGCACCGGCGGCCCGGATCATCAGCTCCAACGGGTAGCCGAAGGCCCGGTCGGTGACCCCGAGCGAGAGCAGCGCCTCGCGGCGAGCCACCCGGATCGGGCTGAGGTCCCGCAGCGGTACGCCGCGCTGCCGTAGCAGCGCCGCGACCAGCGCCGTACCGGCCCGGGCGTGCCAGGGCCAGACCCGCGCCGACACCGGTCGGCGGCGTCCCACGGTCAGCTCGGCGTGCCCGTCGGCGACCGGACGCACCAGCGCCGGCAGCTCCGTCGGATCGAACGACCCGTCCGCGTCGAGTACGCAGACCAGCTCGGTCTCGGCGGCCAGCAGGCCGGTGTGCACGGCGGCCCCGTACCCGCGCCGCGGCTCGTGCACCACCCGCGCGCCGTGTGCGGCGGCCACCTGCTGGGACCCGTCCCGGGACCCGTTGTCCACCACCACCGCCCGGTAGCCGGGCGGCAGCGCGGCGAGTACGCCCGGCAGGGCGGCTGCCTCGTCGAGGCAGGGCAGCACCACGTCGATCGGTGTCGGCATACCGCCGACGCTAGGACGAACCGCCCCCGACCGGGTGGCGTTCCGCGCTTACGGAAGTCTTACGGGCGGCAATTCTTACCGGAGGGTTACGGGTCTGGCCGTTGCCCGGCCCGGATGCCGGCGCAGGCCGTACCGTCCGTTGGTCATGACACCAGAATCCGCCACCCGGCGGTCCGGCCGTGCGGACCTGACCGTGCTCGGGGTCGAGTTGGCGCTGATCGCCGCCGCCGTCGTCGTCGGTGTGGTGCTCAACCGGCGTGGCGTCGGACTCTACGCCGAGACCGCACCGCTGTACGCGTTCTGGCGTCCGCACGTCGGTTGGGGCACGCCGCTCGCCGTCGCGGTCGCCGTCGTGGTCGTCGGTTGGGGGGTACGGTGGGCGCGCACCGCCGGCTGGGCGCGGCTGCTCAGCGTCGGGTACCTCGCCGCGGTGGCCTGGATTCTGTCGCTGGCCCTGATCGACGGCTGGACCGTCGGGGTCACCGAACGCCTCACCAACCAGGCCGAGTACCTGCACGAGGTGCACCGAATCACCAGCATCCCGGTGATGCTGGCCGGGTTCAGTGACCGGATCATCGACTTCCAGCCCGGCTCCTGGTCCACGCACACCGCCGGCCACCCGCCGGGGGCGCTGCTGGTCTTCGTCTGGCTGGACCGGATCGGCCTCGGCGGTGGCACCGCGGCCGGCCTGGCCTGCATCCTGATCGGCGCGACGATGGTGGTCAGCGTGCCGGCGACGCTGCGTCGGCTCGGCGCCGAGGACGCCGCCCGCACCGTCCTGCCGTTCCTGGTGCTGCTGCCCGGCGCGGTGTGGATCGGCTCGTCCGGCGACGGGGTGTTCACCGGGGTGGTCGCCGCCGGGCTGGCCCTGCTGGCCGCCCGCCACCCGGCGGCGCTGCTCACCGGCGGCCTGCTGCTCGGCTTCGCGCTTTACCTGTCGTACGGGTTCGTGCTGGTCGGGCCGTTGGCGTTGGCGGTGCTGGTGACGCGGCCCGGCCGGTTCCTGCCGGCGCTGCTGATCGCCGGCACCGGGGTGGTGGCCGTCGTGGCCGCGTTCACCGCCGCCGGTTTCTGGTGGTGGGAGGGCTATCAACTGGTCGTCGAGCGGTACTACCAGGGCTGGGCGGCCGAGCGTCCGTACAGCTACTGGGTGTGGGCCAACCTGGCGGCGATGCTGCTCTCCGCCGGCCTGGTCGTCGGGCCGGCGCTGCGGCGCACGATCGGGGCGGCCCAGCAGGCGGTACGCCGGGCCGCCCCGACGATACCGGCGGCCGGCGTGTCCCGCGGGCGGCGGCTGCTCGCCGGGTTGCGGGCCGCCGCGCGACCGATGGTGGTGCTGCCGCTGACAGCGGCCGCCGCGATCGTCGCGGCCGACCTGTCCGGGCTGAGCAAGGCCGAGGTGGAGCGGATATGGCTGCCGTTCGTGGTGTGGCTGCTGGTCGCCACGGCCCACCTGCCGGCCGGCGCACGCCGCTGGTGGCTGGCCGGGCAGGCGACGACCGCGCTGGCCGTCAACCACCTGCTGCTGACCTTCTCCTGACCGGATCCCCGGCCGGCGCCAGTAGCGCCGGCCGGGGATCCGGCTTCAGGCCGGCACCTGCAGGGCAGCCGGTTCACGCGGCAGCGCGGCCGACTCCCGCAGCGGGTCGGTGGCGAACGCGGTTACTCCGTCGGCGAAACCGACCTGGGCGGTGAAGCCGAGCAGTCGCGCCGCCCGACCCGGGTCGGCCACCACATGCCGTACGTCCGCCGGCCGGGCACCGCCGACGATCGCCGGCTCCGGCCCGCCCATCGCCGCCGCCAGCTGTCGGGCCAGCTCACCGACCGGGTGCGGTTCACCCGAGCAGACGTTCACCGGGACCATGCCGGCCGGCTGGTCGGCGACCATGGCCAGCAGGTTTGCCCAGGCCACGTCGGTGACGTGGACGAAGTCCCGCTGCTGCCGGCCGTCCTCGAGCACCTGCGGTGCCCGCCCGCCGGCCAACGCCGACCGGAACAGCGACGCCACTCCCGCGTACGGGGTGTCGCGTGGCATCCGGGGGCCGTAGACGTTGTGGTAGCGCAGCGCCCAGCCACCGCCGCCGGTCTGCCGCGCCCACGCCGCCGCCAGATGCTCCTGGGCGAGCTTGCTCGCCGCGTAGGTGCTGCGCGGCTCAAGCGGTGCGTCCTCCGGCACCCGTGTCCAGCGGAGTTCACCGGCGCACTGCGGGCAGCGGGGGTCGTACCGGCCGGCGGCCAGGTCGTCAGGGCGGCGTGGCGCCGGCCGGACGACGCCGTGCCCGGCACAGGTGTAGCGGCCTTCGCCGTACACCACCATCGAGCTGGCCAGTACCAGTCGGGTCACGCCGGCCCGGTGCATCGCGGCCAGCAGTACCGCGGTGCCGTAGTCGTTGTGCCCGGCGTAGGACGGCGCGTCCGACGGGTCGAGGCCGTGGCCGACCACCGCCGCCTGGTGACAGACCACGTCGACGCCGGGCAGCAGCCGGTCCAACAGTTCGCCGTCGCGAACGTCGCCGCGTACCAGGTCGTGCCGGCGGACCCAGTCGGGTGGCTCGTCGCCGTGTGCCTGCGGCAGCAGCGCGTCCAGCGCGACCACCTCGTGTCCCTCGTCGACCAGCAGGTCGGCGACGTGCGATCCGATGAACCCGGCCGCGCCGGTGAGCAGTATCCGCATCCGCTCACGGTATGGCCGGCCGGTAGGTCGCCGGTCCGGTTCCGGCCAGCCGTCAGAATTCCGTAATCGTCGAACCGGGCCCTGACCCGGTCGTGGCGAACTAGCGTCCCGGTACATGGCCGCCACCACCGATCCGGCACCGGACCCCGGCTCCGGCCCCGCCTCCGCCGGTCCCGCCTCCGCCGGCCCGTTCGACGTTGCCCACCGCTGGCGCAGCCCGCTGCGCGGCCCCTGGCTGACCTCGATCCTCGGCCTCGTTCTGCTGATCGGCCTGCCAGTCGTGATGATCACCGGGCTGCTCGACTACATCGCCTACGGGCCGCAGTTCGGTCAGGCGTTTCCGCGCGACGTCGGCTGGCTGCGGCTGCCGTACTTCGACTGGCCGACCCGCCCGTCCTGGCTGTTCCGGGTCAGCCAGGGCCTGCACGTGGCGTTGGGGATCGCGCTGATCCCGGTGATCCTGGCCAAACTGTGGTCGGTGATTCCGAAACTGTTCGCCTGGCCGCCGGTGCGGTCGGCGGCGCAGGCACTGGAGCGGATCTCCCTGCTGCTGCTGGTCGGCGGAATCCTGTTCCAGACCGTCACCGGTGTGCTCAACGTGCAGTACGCGTACCTGTTCGGGTTCGACTTCTACACCGCGCACTACTTCGGGGCGTGGGTGTTCACCGCCGCGTTCGTCGTCCACGTCGTACTCAAGCTGCCCCGGATGATCACCGCGTTGCGGTCCCGGCCGCTGCGTGCCGAACTGCGCACCTCGCGGGCCGACACCCGGCCCGAGCCGCCCGATCCGGACGGCCTGGTCGCCCCGCGGCCCGCCCCGGCGACGATCAGCCGCCGGGGAGCGCTCGCCCTGGTCGGCGGCGGGTCGCTGCTGCTGGCCGTGCTCACCGTCGGGCAGAGCCTGGACGGCCCGTGGCGGCGGCTGGCCCTGCTGCTGCCCCGTGGCCGACCGGCCGGTGACGGACCGAACGGCTTCCCGGTCAACCGCACCGCCGCGGCGGCCGGGATCCGGCCGGCCGACACCGGCGACGGCTGGCGCCTGGAGCTGCTCGGCGACGACGGCCGGGTGGTGAGCCTGAGCCGGGAACAGCTGCTCGGCATGCCGTCGCACACCGCCCGGCTGCCGATCGCGTGTGTGGAGGGCTGGTCGACCCTGCAGACCTGGACCGGGGTACGGCTGCGCGACCTGGCCGCCGAGGCCGGAGTGCCCGAGCCGGCGTCGGCCCGGGTCACCTCGATCCAGCGCGGCGGCCTGTTCAACAAGGCGACCCTGCAGGCCAACCAGGTGCTGGACCCCGACTCGCTGCTGGCGCTGCGGGTCAACGGCGTCGACCTCTCCCTCGACCACGGCTTTCCGGCCCGGATCATCGTGCCGGCGCTGCCCGGCGTGCACTGCACCAAATGGGTGGCGACCATCGAGTTCAGCGGCGACGGTGACGGCAATGGGTGACCGGAGCGGGCAGCTGGTGGCCGGGCGGCTCCGGGCCGGCTATGGGGCGCCGTGGTGGCACCTGCTGTTGCTGGTCGGATGCTTAGCGGTCGCCGGCTGGGTGGTGCTGCGGCTGGCCGGCGAGGCGACCGCCGTACGGATGCTGATCTGGTTCGTGGCCGCAGTGATCGTGCACGACCTGGTCATGTTCCCGGTCTACGCGGCCGCCGACCGGGCGCTGCTCACCGCGACCCGGTCCGCCGCCGCCACCCGGTCCGCGACCGCGGCCCAGGCGGATGTCGGGAACGGTAGCCGTCCGGCCCGGCTGTCCGTGGCGAACCACGTCCGGGTGCCGGCGCTCGGCGCGGCGCTGCTGTTCGTCGTCTACCTGCCCGGCATCCTGCGGCTCGGCGGCGGCACGTTCACCGCCGCGACCGGCCTGACCCAGCAGCCGTACCTGACTCGCTGGCTGCTGGCCAGCGTCGCGATGTTCGCCGTCAGCGGGCTGTGGCTCGCCGTCCGCCTGTACCGCGTCCAGTTGCGGGACCGCCGATGATCAAAGCGTCGGGTCGAGGTCCGCCGGTCCGCCGGTCCGCCGTACCGCCACGGGTCAGGCCTTGGCCTGCATGCCCGACCGAGCGGGATTGGCCTGCTTGGCCGCTTTTGGATCCTTTTCATCCTGCTTGGCCCGCACTCCGGCGGCCACCCGGTCGCCGATGTTCTTGTCGACGTTGCGCCAGTACCCGAAGGCACGTTGCAGCACCGGTTCGCTCACCCCGTTGAGCAGGTGCCCGACGATGTTGTCGACCAGCCGGTCGCGGGCCGCGTCGTCCAGCACCTGGCGAACCATGGTGCCGGCCTGCCCCCAGTCGTCGTCCTCGGCGTGCGACGAGTACGCCGCCCGGACCATCTCGCCGTCGGCGTACCAGGTGCCGCCGTCGTCGGTGAGATTCGGCTGCGCCTGCGGTCCGCCGTACGAGTTCGGCGCGTACACCGGGTCGGTGACGTTGCGCACGCGCATCGCGCCGTCCTTCGAGTAGCTGTGCACCGGCACCTTGGGCGAGTTGACCGGGATCTGCCGGTAGTTGACGCCGAGCCGGGCGCGGTGCGCGTCAGCGTAGCTGAACCCGCGGGCCAGCAGCATCTTGTCCGGGGACAGCCCAGTGCCGGGTACCACGTTGTTCGGCTCGAACGCCGCCTGCTCCATCTCGGTGTGGTAGTCGGTGACGTTGCGGTTCAGGGTCAGCCGGCCCACCTCGTGCAGCGGGTAGTCGCCGTGCGGCCACACCTTGGTCAGGTCGAACGGGTTGAACCGGTACGTCCTGGCCTGCTCGAACGGCATCACCTGCACGTACAGCGTCCAGGACGGGAACTGCCCGGCGGCGATGTGCTCGAACAGGTCCCGCTGGTGGTAGTCGGTGTCGGCCGACGCCATCTGGTCCGCCTCGTCCTGGGTGAAGAACTCGATGCCCTGGTCGGTCTTGAAGTGGTATTTGATCCAGAACTTCTCGCCCCGCCTGTTGATCCACATGTACGTGTGGCTGCCGTACCCGTTCATGTGTCGCCAGGTACGCGGAATGCCCCGGTCGCTCATCAGCCAGGTGACCTGGTGCGCGGATTCCGGCGACAGGGTCCAGAAGTCCCACTGCATGTCGTGGTCGCGCAGGTTGTTGTCGGCCCGGCGTTTCTGCGACCGGATGAAATGCTGGAACTTCATCGGGTCCTTGATGAAGAAGATCGGCGTGTTGTTGCCGACGATGTCGAGGTTGCCGTCGCTGGTGTACAGCTTCACGGCGAAGCCGCGCGGGTCGCGCCAGGTGTCCGGGCTGCCCCGTTCCCCGGCGACGGTGGAGAACCGGACCATCGTTTCGGTCTCGGTGCCGGGCTGGAAGACCGCCGCCCGGGTGTACGCGCTGACGCCGCCGGTCACCTGGAACGCGCCGAACGCGCCGCCGCCCTTGGCGTGCGGCTGCCGCTCCGGGATCCGTTCCCGGTTGAAGTTCGCCATCTGCTCGATCAGGTAGTGGTCCTGCAGCAGCAGTGGGCCGTTCGGGCCGACGGTGAGCGAATGCTCGTCGCTGGCGACCGGCACCCCGGCGTCGGTGGTGGTCGGTGGGCGTTGTCGCTGGTCGGTCACGAGCTCTCCTCGGGTCGGCGGCAAGTCCGTGCGCTACTGGCACCCATACCCAACCAACGACGCTCTCAGCCCTGCGTGCTCGGCCGCCGGGCCCGACACCGGATCCCCGATCAGGCGATGCGGGTGGCCGTGCCGACCGGCACGGCCGGCACCCGGTCGGTGTGCAGCCCGGCAGCGATGGTTTCGACCCTCGTCGTGGGCCGGGTCGACAAGGAGCTGGTGATCGGGCGGCGGCTGGCCGGCGGGGCACCGCTGACCGGCGAGAAGGAGACCGACGAACCGGACTTCACCGGCGCGGTGAACGAGGTCGGGCTGCCGATCTAGCAGCGGCTGGCCGACCACGACCTGTTCAACGAGTGGGTGACCCCGATCGGGTCGGCGGTGTTCGCGATCCCGCCCGGCTGCGGGCCCGGTAGCTGGATCGGCGAGAGCTGCTGGCCTGACAGGTCGGCGGTACCGCAGACGCCGGTGTGCCGGACCGCGGGGAGTGGTCCGGCACACCGATCGGGGGGAAAGGTCAAATCATCCAGCGGTTGCGCTGCACGAAGGGCAGCTTCGCCCAGAGCCGGCCGAGACCCCAGGTGTGGCCGGCGTACGCGGCGGCGAGGACGACCAGGACGACCGCGTAGACGATGTGGTAGTCGACCAGCGGGTTGGTGGCGTGGGCGGGTTCGCCGCTGGCGGTGACGCGATCGAGCGGGAACTCGGCGAGCCACATGAACACCATCATGAGGGCACCGGACGCGGCGGCGACGCGCAGCCCGATGCCGGCGATCAGGGCGATGCCGATGGCACCGAGGCCGGCCATGAACAGGGTGTCGGCCCACCAGGTGCCGGCGATCGAGTGGAAGAACGACTGCAGCGGGCCGACCTCGACCGAGGAGAGGAAGCCCTTGGTCGGCGAGCCGCCGTTGACCCAGGCCCGCTCGGCCGGGGTGGCGAAGCCGAATCCGAAGGTCTTGTCGAGGAACGCCCAGAGGAAGACGAACCCGGTGGAGATCCGCAGCACGGCCAGGGCCCGGGCGGCGGTGGTGGTCAGCATCGCGCCGGGGAGTTCGGCGTGCTCGAGGGGCCGTTGGATCGACCGGTGGCTGCTGTGCTGGATGGTCGTCATCGTCGCCTCCGCGACTCGCATCTCGCTGTGACGAGATCAGCTTCCCGCGTTGGCGGTTCCCGCCGCCTGAGGCGGAACACCCGTGGTGGTCGGGACTAAGGTCCCGACCACCACGGGACGTCCGTCGGCGCCGTCGGCGCTCCGCTCGTCGTGGTCAGAGTCCGGCTGCGGCGTCGTAGCGGAGACGCAGATCGGCCATCTCCGATTCGGTCAGGGCCTCCTTCATTGCCAGCTCCGCGTACTTGGCCGGGAACATCTGCTGCAGCCGGTCGACGAACATGATCTCAGCGGTGGCCTCGACGACCTGGATCCCCGGTGGCTCGGTGGACAGGTCCACGATTACCGGACCGGCGAGCTTCGGGGCGACGTCCCAGGGGCGGTCGGGTCCGGCGACCCCGCACAGGTGGAAGCCGTAGACGGTCCGTACGTCGGCGAGTGTGTCGACGTCGGTCGGCTCGTGGCCGTAGATGTGGACCCCGCAGATCACCGCCGGTGCCGGCTCGTCCCCGTTGGCCGCCTGCACGATGTGTCCGGCGTGGTTGTGCTGCTCCGGGTCCGCCTGTTCAAGCGTGGCACGCATCCGGGTCATGATCTGTCCACGCAGATCCGCCGGTGCCAGGTCGGGGTCGGCCGAGTCGACCAGTACGACCACGCTGACCGACGTCGCCAGCAGGATCACCGCCACCCAGGCAACGCGGTTTCGGTACCACCTGGCGAATCTCTCCCGTGCAACCATGGCTACTTCTCATTTCGTCGCCGAATCCGGATCCTTGGCAGATCAGAGTGGATATTGCCGACGGGGCAGCCCGTCGGGCGGCGCGGCGCGGGTGTCTGTCAGGTGCCGCGCTGTCGACGCTGCGATGCTCCCGGCTGGCCGCTGTCAACGCGGTTGCCCCCACGCTACGGCGATGTGAGTCATTTCAGCACGAGCGAACCCAATTCAGCAACATCGATGCCAGTGTGGTTGTAGGAACACTCAGGAGGTGCGTGGTGTTCGAGGAGTATCCACGTGATACTCCGTGCGCAAGGGCCGGCAAAGCGGGTGCGGACCGGGTTCTGAGGTTGGAGGTCGTCCGAGGCCGCATCACCGAAGGAGGCACCCTGCTTGTCGCTGCGTCCGGTGCCTTCCTGGCCGACGGAGAACGGGTCGAAGCTGATCACGGCGGCACCGGCGGAGCGGCGGGCGTGCTGGTCGGTCGGACCACAGGAAGCAGGGCGCCTCCCGGGCAGTCCAACAATGTCCTGCCTGGGAGGCGCCCCTTGGCCGCCGCTCCGTCTCCGCGGCCGGCGGCTGACCCGACCTACCGGACGTTGATCACCATCCGCCGGAAGGAGTACAGGTTGGGCGAACCGTTGTCACGTACCTGCAGGATGATGTGGATGCTCTGCCCGCCAGCGTTCGACGGGATCTGCACCGTGGCCGAGGTGCCAGAGCTGTTGCTGATCGACACGCTGCCGTTGTACGAGCTGGGCTCGTCGTAGTACGACCACGTGTATGCCAGCGAGTCGCCGTCTGGGTCGCTGGAGCCGGCTGCGCTGAGGTTCACACTGGAGCCAGCGGAGGCGGACATCTCCAGGACATCCTTGGTGGTGTCACCGTTGAGCACGGCGATCGGATGATGGTTGGCGCCGGAGTAGCTGCTGGTGATACTCCAGTCCATCCGGGCCGCGAAGTCGTTGTGAATCGCGGTGCTCCACCGGTTGATCGAGCTGCCACCCTCCGACGCGTCGGTGTACATGTAGTAGGGGTCGAACGACGGCTCGTGGTCTAGTCGACCACTGCAGGACATACCACGTACAGCGGACCTTTCGGCCGGGCCGAACCGACCGCCGAAGCCGCCCCAGTCCACGTGGTCCGGATCGGTCAGCCCGTTCGCGATCTGGTGCAGGAACGCCGGGGTGTCACCCTCGGTCGCCCACTGCTTGTCCGGGTACTGCGCCCCCAGCGGACCGTGGTTCTGGACGTTGGAGTCCAACCAACTGTCCGACGGCTGCCAGCTGTACACCAGGTTCTTTGCGCGGATGTAGACGAGGTTCGGGTAGTTCTTCGTCAACCACGCGCCCGCATCGTCCTGACCGAGGATGTCGTACACCCGGAGCTTGCTGATGAACCGGTTGACCTCTGCCTGGCTGCGAGTGTTCTGTACCTTCCAGACCGCTTGCGCCAAAGTGTTGCCGCCACCCCAGAAGTTGACCCAAACCGGCCGGGGATCGTCTCGGTCCACCGCAGCGATAATCAGCTCTGATCCTGGGGTGTCCCTACCCGAACCGACCGCGTCCATGCCGTAGCCGGTCTGGCCCAACTTCGAGATGGACTGCAGGTACGACAGGCTCGGGTAACCGTCTGCGTGTCGTTGCAGGTTGGACAGCACCTGGCCGTACGCGTTCAGTCGTGGATTGAGTAGATTGTTCATGTTGGAGGAGCTCTGCGTCGGCCGCCAGCAGCTGGTGCTGCCGATGATGCCTTCCAGGTCCACCTCGTTGGCCATCACCAACATACGAACGAGCGACTGCAGGTCGTCCGGGTCGGCACCTAGGTCGGTTGTGTTGATGACCCGCGGTTTTGCGGATGCGGCTCGTACCGATATTGACTTGGCGAGTGAGTTGGTGCGGCCGTCGTTGTCGGTGACGGTGACGGTGACGGTGTAGGTGCCGGCGGTGGGGTACTGGTGCGTGGTGACTGCGCCGGTCTTGATGGTGCCGTTGCCGTAGTCGGTGCGGTAGCTGGTGATGGTGCCGTCAAGGTCGAAGGATGCGGTGGCGTCGACGGTGATGGTGTCGCCGGGTTTGGGGTTGGTCGGGGTGACGGTGAAGGCGGCCACTGGGTCGCCGGGGTTGCTGGTTCGGGCGACTCTGATGGCGTTGACCTTTGCGTTCTCGATGTTGGATACGAATTGGATGTCGATGGTGCCGTCGCCGACGGCTACGGAGCTTTCGGTGGTGTAGGCGGCGTCCGCGCCGACTTGAGCGAAGATGTCGAGGTCGCCGACCTGTTCGGTGTCCTCCATGAGGACGTCGAAGCTTCGGAGACCAGCTGCGGTGTGGTAGACCTCGGCGAAGTAGAGGGTGACTGTGTAGTAGCCGTTGGGCACTGAGGCTGAGTAGCTGAAGTCGCCGTAGCGTTCGCTCTGGAAGAGGGTGTCGTCAGTGGTGCCGCTGATGGGGTCGCTGACGGTGTAGGTGGAGCCGCCGGAGAATCCCGTGTCGGTGGCGAAGGCGGTGCCGTCCGAGCTGGTGAAGGCGCTGCCGCCAGCGTTGACGGCGAAGACCGTCTGAGTAGGTGGTGCGGTGGTGGGTGGTGGTGCGGTGGTGGGTGGTGGTGCGGTGGTGGGTGGTGGTGCGGTGGTGGGAGGTGGGGTGGTGGGGACTGTGGAGCCGGTGCAGACGGTGCCGTTCAAGGTGAACGAGGTGGGTTTCGGGTTGCTGCTGTTCCAGGTTCCGTTGAACCCAGGGCTGACGGTGCCGTTGGTGGGTATGTTGCCGTTGTAAGAGGCGTTTCTGACGGTCACGTTGCTCCCGGACTGGCTGACCGAGCCGTTCCAGAGCTGAGTGATTGTCTGGCCTGCGGGGAAGGTGAACTGGAGTGTCCAGCCCGAGATCGGGTCGCCGAGGTTGGTGATGTCGATGGTCGCGCCGAAGCCGCCAGACCACTGGCTGGTGATGTTGTAGTCAACCCGGCAACCGGCTGCGGCGCTGGCTTGAGTGGCGACGGCTACTGTCGTGGTGGAAGCCACGACGAGCGCGGTCGCGGCCAGCGCGCTACGTCGGAGTCCGGACAGTCGAGCTTTCTTGTGGTGGGCAAGCCTCATCGGGCTTCCTCTCTGCCGCCCTAGTCAGGACGATGGGCGGCGAATAGCGCAGCTGGACCTGAGCTGAGCGCATTGCTGCCAGAAGGTGAACGGACATATCGCCGGCTGCCGCCCCAGCTGCGGTTATGAAGGACGAGAGTTTGCGGCCGTTGCCCTCGGCCACAGAACGAGCAGCGCCCCCGGTCTCCCGAACGCCATATCGACAGTCATCATGGCAGACGAGAATCGCAGCTGCAAGGGTAGTCGGCACTGAATAAATATTCCGTGCCGGTGGGTGCACTGTTTCGCCTTGATTGGCGTCGGTGCTTGTGGGTGATCGGCCGGGCTGACACTTACCAGTAGGCGCTGCGCATGCGACAGCGAGCGTCGTCGCGGTAACCGCGCGACGCCGGAGTCCGCTAGATGGCGTTTTCGAGCCGGCAGACCTCGGCGGGGGCGTCCCTTCCTCTGCCTATTGCAGGCCGGCGATGCCGGAATGGGCGTAGCTGAGGGCGTGGGCCTGCTTCTCGCCGGATGGCCGGCGAGCTACTGCTGACCTTTGCCCTCAGCTACGTCGTCGAGGAATTGGGTGCGTCCGTTGCCGTTGCCCTCGGCCACGGAAACATCGGCGCTTCTGGGCTCCCAGCGCGTGTTGTCCACACCTCATCATGCCAGTAGCGGTCGGGCGCTGCAAGGAAAATCGGTTATGAATACCTATTCGAGGAGGATGCGACATCGGTCGACTGCGGCAGTAGGCAATCTTGTCGACCTGCCAGACTTACCAGTTTCGCTGGCCTCGGCGAAACAAATCGGATGAGCTACCGGGAAGTAGGTCGATCTGGGGTGTCAACCAGGAGTTGGGCGACCGTGAGATCGGTGATGAGCACATTGACGTGCTTGCCGAGCAGCGCGCCGCGGATGGCGGCGAGCTTGTTCCGCCCGCCAGCGACGGCGACCCGCCGGGGAATCGTCTGCAACTCTGTGGGACTGATGCCAAGGATTCGGTCGCCGAGCGGGGTGTGCACGGCCTGACCTACGGCGTCGTAGAACCGCAGACAGACATCCCCTACGGCACCGCCGGCGCGTAGGGCCGCCTGGTCAGGCTCCGCGAGGGCGTTGCCGCTCTCGAGTAGCAGCGGCGAGGGCTCGAGGCTGCCGATGCCGACCAGTGCCATCGTCAGCTTAGGCCAGGTCTGCAGCACTTCCGCGACGGTGGGATCCCGCAACAACGCCTCGCGAGCAGCCTCGGTGCCGAGCATCGCCGGCGCCGGCATGAAAAGTGGCTCGGCTCCGGTCATCGCCGCGAATCGGCTCATCAGCAGGTTTGCGCGTACCTGCACGCGAGGATTCCCGACGCCACCGACGATCTGGACGACCTGATCAACGACGCGGGTGCGGGACGGACGCATCCGTTCGACGGCGGCCAGCAGAGTCGCGCTCCACGAGGAGATGCCGACCCGGTCACCGCCGGTGAGGGTGGTCTCCAGGTAGTCGGCTGCCGCCGCGCCCAGAGCTGGGAGCAGGTCATCCACGCTCGAGGCATCGACCACCACAGCCTCATGTAGATCGTACTGCTGCTCGATAACCTCCTCCAAGTCGGTGTGGACACCGGCCGGCAGCGACACGATCGTCCGGACGATGCCAATCTCAGTGGCTCGTTTGAGCAGCCTGGACACACGTGCCTGCGAGATGTGCAACTCATCGGCGATGCTGGTCTGCCGCATGTTTCGTTCGTGGTACATGCGGGCGACCTTCGCGACAAGCCGAACCTGGTCGTCGCTGTATGCCGCTCGTGGTTTCGTGCCGACGACATCCTCCTCAGCTGCGGCTTGGTGGCTGCCCTCTGGTACTTGCCCGAGGGCCGGTTGGCCGATCCCTGCCGATCGTAGCGCCCGCCTTTGGGCCGGCAGGGCGCACGCGTAGCACGGCCCACTCAGAGCCCGTGCGGGTCAGCGTCGAAGCACCCGGTGGGCCGCGTCGACGATGCCGGCGGGAGAGATCCCGAAGTGCTCCAGCAGCCATCGGGCCGAACCGGTGGGCGCGAACACACCGGGGACGCCGACGAACCTGACCGGAACCGGATGGTGCTGCACAACGGTCTCCGCGACAGCTCCGCCCAGGCCGCCCGTGGTCAGCGCCTCTTCGACGGTGACGATCGCGCCGGTGTCCCGCGCCGCCGCCACGACGGCGTCGACGTCGAGCGGCTTCACGGTCGGCATCGACAGCACGCGAGCCTCGATGTCAAGCCGACTCAGCAGCCCGGCGGCCTCCATCGCCGCGGAGACGACGGTCCCGTTGGCGATGATCGTGATGTCGGTTCCTTCGCGGAGCCGGACCGCCTGCCCGGCCACGAAGCGGTAGTTCTCGGCGTTGACCGCAGCGACGCCCATCCGACTGACCCGGATGAAGACCGGCCCTGGATGCCCGGCCGCCCAGCGGACCGCCTGCCCGGTCTCGGCGGGGTCGCTGGGCACGATGACCGTGAGATTGGGTATGGCACGGAGCCAGGCCAGATCCTCGATCGAGTGGTGCGTGGGTCCGAGCTCGCCGTAAGCCATGCCCGGGCTCATCCCGCACAGGTTCAGGTTGTGGTTGGAGTACGCGGCGTCGACCTTGATCTGCTCGAGCGCGCGGGCGGTGAGGAAGCACGAGGCGGCCGAAACAAAGGGTATCTTCCCGCCGTTGGCCAGGCCGGCGGCAACGCCCACCATGTCCTGCTCGGCGATGCCGACGTTGATCAGCCGGTCAGGAAATCTGCTGCTGAACTCGCTCAGCTTGCTGGAACCCACCGAGTCGTTGACCACCGCGACGATCCGTGGATCGGTTGCTGCGAGCTCGACGAGGGTCGCCGCGTAGGCGTCGCGGCAGTCGTGCAGGACCTGATCGGTCGTCAAGGTGCTCACTCTGTCTCCAACTCAGCGAGGGCGGTGGCAACCTGGTCGGCGTCGGGGACCTTGTGGTGCCAGGCGACCTCGTCGCTCATGAAGGTGATCGGATGGCCCTTCACCGTGTGGGCGATCACGAAGGTGGGTTTGCCGTCGGCCGGGGCGCGGGTGAGCACGTCGAGCAGCGCGCCGTGGTCGTGTCCGTCGACCTCGACCGACTGCCAACCGAACGCACGGATCTTGTCCGCGAGCGGCTCCAGCTCGTTGGTGTCGGCGACCCGGGCACCCTGCTGCAGCCGGTTGCGGTCGACGATCGCGGTGAGGCGCTCCAACCGGTGGTGTGCGGCGGCCATCATCGCCTCCCAGTTGGAGCCCTCCTGCAACTCGCCGTCGCCGAGGACGACGAAGGTGCGTCGACGGGAACCGTCGAGCTTGCCGGCCAGGGCGGTGCCGACCGCGATCGGCAGACCGTGCCCGAGCGGGCCGGTGTTGGCCTCGACACCGCGGACCTTGGTCCGGTCGGGATGTCCGTTGAGCTTGGACAGCGGCTGCAGGAACGTGTCCAGGGCTACCGGGTCGAGCAGGCCGGCGGCGGCCAGCGTGGCGTAAAGTGCGCCGGCCGCGTGACCTTTGGACAGGATGAGCCGATCTCGCTCCGGATCATCCAGTTGGTCTGCGGAGATCTCCAGCACGTGCAGATAGAGGGTGGCCAGGATGTCGATGACACTGAACTCGCCACCGACATGCCCCAGCCCGGCCGCGTTGATCATGCTGATGTCGCGCCGCCGGATAAGCCGGGCTCCCTCCCGGATGTGCGCGATGATCGCCTCCCGGCCGGCCTCGGGGCCGATTCGACCGAGGACGGGCAGCGCCGGGGTGTCGGGGGCGGCGACCGGTGCCGCGTTCATCGGTCCACCACCATCGAACGCAGCAGGGCGTCCTGCACCAGGCGTTGCGCGGTGAGCGCGTCCTGGCGGTGCTGCGCCTCGCGTAGCGCCTGAATGTCGAGCAGATCCAGACCTCGGTGCACCGCTTTGAGGAAGCGGATCGACAGCCGGGCCGCCTCGATGCTGTCCTCCCGGAACGGGAACTGGTCGAGCTGCCAGACGCCTTCCCAGTTGTTCACCCGCAGGGTGTAGAAGAACTCGAAGATCTCGGTGAGGTGGACGGTTCCGACCACCAGGTCGTCGTCCCAGCCGCGGAGGTTGTCGTTGACGTCCATCCCGTAGAGCCGGCCGTGGTCGATGAGCAGCTGAGCGGCGTCGGCGGGCGACTCTCCGCCGTACAGTGAGTGACCGAAGTCGAGCAGGACCCCGACGTTGTCCAGGCCGATCTGTTGGATGCCCAGCAGCGAACGGGCGGCGGAATCCCAGGTCATGTGTACCCGGGGCTCGCGTGGCTTGTATTCGATGGCGAACTTCAGGTCGGGATGAGCGCCAGCGAGCTCGCGCATGCCGTCGACGGCCAGCGCCCAGAGCTGCCGGTGGTCCACCTGGAACGGGTAGTCCCAGCCGTCCTGACCGGGCCATATCTTGACGTAGTCGGCGCCGAGCTCGCGGACGACTCCGGCTGCCTCGTGCATCAGGTCGAGCGCGGCGGAGCGCACCGCCGGGTCCGGGTTGGTGAAGGCGCCCTTGCTGAACCTGCGTAGGTAGATCTCCGGCGTGATGCCGATGGCAGCCAGGCCGGCCTCGGCAAGCGCGTCCTTCACCTCGGACAGGCCGACTCCCGCAGTGAACGGGTAGTTCAGATCGACCACGGACAGCTCACCGACCTCGCCCGCCCGGGCTATTGCTTCCAGGGTGGTGACAGCGGGGGCGTAGCCGTCCACCGCGTAGCGGTCGACGTAACTGGCGAAGTGCCACAGTCCGGCACCGAACCTCGGCTCACTAGGCATATCTATTCAACTCCGAAATCCGATTCACTAGAAGGTTACCAGAGCCCGGTAGGGGCACAAAGCTTCCCAGCGCCCCTACCGGGCGGCGTACGTCACTCCAGCGCGAACAAGGTGTACGAGTCGGCGTTGTCTGCGGTGATCAAGGCGCAGTCGATGGACTGCTTTTCGGGCTGACTGGCGGTACCGGTGCGAATCACCTCGTCGGCCTGTTCCACCGCGGTTTCGGCGATCAGCACGGCCGGCTGCAGGCCGGTCGCGAGCAACTCGCCGGCCTTGATCGCGGCCACCGCGTCCGGGCTGCCGTCGAAGCCGGCGATGACGATGTTGTCGCCCAGGCCGGCGGCCTTGACCGCGGCCAGCGCGCCCAGCGCCATCGTGTCATTACCCGCGATGATGCCCTTGATGTCCGGGTTCGTCTGCAGAATCGTCTCAGTCTTGGTGAACGCCTCCTGCTGGTCCCAGTTCGCCGTCTCCTGGGCGACCAGCTGCATGTCCGGGTACTGCGAGATCACACCCGAGTAGGCGCTGGAACGAACTCCGGCGTTGGTGTCGGAGGCCTTGCCGGTCAGCTCGACGTAGCCGCCGCTACCGTCCATCGCCCGGACGAACTCCTCGGCGACCAGCGCGGCACCCTGTGAATTGTTCGCCACGATCTGCGCGGTGGCCAGGCCGGTCTCGTTGATCTCCCGGTCGATGAGGAAGACCTTCACATCGGCCTCGACCGCCTTACGGATCGGGCCGATCGACGCGTCGGCGCCGGCGTTGTCCAGGATGATCGCTTTGGCCCCAGCGCTGATCGCCGAATCGATCAGCTCGGACTGCTTGTTGGGGTCGTCGTCGTGCGACGTTGACGTCGTCTCGTAGCCGAGCGACTCGGCCTTGGCCACTGCCGCGTCGGCCTCTGCCTTGAAGAACGGGTTGTCGTGCGACGGGGTGATGACGGCGATCAGCCCGCCGGCCGAGTCGGTCGAATCGTCGGTGGCCGGTGCGGTGCCGTCGTCGGTGCCGCACGCCGCCAGGGCGAGCGTCCCGGCGACCAGCAGTGCGGCCGCCCGCCTTACGGGAGAACGGAACATCGGTGCTGCCTCCTCAGTTGGGAATTTGTGGGGGATGGGGACGGCTACGGGGATGCCTGCCTCGCCGCCGTAGCCGCAGAGGAACGTTTCAGGCGTTGCTGGCCCTGATCGAGCAGTACGGCGAGGATGATTACCGCTCCCTTGATCACGATTTGCCAGAACGTGGAGACTCCGACCATCACGAGGCCGTCGGAGAGAAAGCCGATCACGAATGCGCCGACCAACGCGCCACGGACCGTGCCCCGCCCGCCGGCCAGGGACGCGCCGCCGATCACTACTGCGGCGATCGCGTTGAGTTCGAAGGTCTCCCCGGACTGTGGCGCGGCCGAGGTCAGCTCCGAGGCGATGATCAGACCGACCATGGCGGCGCAGAATCCGGACAGCATGTAGACCCACATCTTGACCTTGCGGATCGGTACGCCGGACAGTTCGGCCGCCCGCTCGTTGCCACCGACGCTGAACAACCAGCGCCCGAACGGCATCCGTCGGATCAGCACCATCGCGAGCAGGGCCAGCAGCACCATGATCCAGATTGAGGTGGGAATACCGAGCAGTCGGCCGCGACCAAGGAAGCCGAAGCCGGTGTTGCCCAATTCCGGGCTGCCTTCGAGCCGGGGGAACGTGGCGCCGTCCGAGATCAGCATGGCGATGCCGCGCGCCACGTACAGCATGCCGAGGGTGGCGATGAACGGGGCCAGGTTGAATCGTGCGACGAGCAGTCCGTTGACCGCGCCGACCAGCATCCCCACCGCGAGGGAGATGACGATCACCGCCCACACCTGCGGGTACAGGACGACGTCGAAGGAATTGATCTCCCAGCCCTGCAGCAGCACCCCGGCGACGATGCCGGACAGCCCCACGATCGAGCCGACAGACAGGTCGATTCCGCCGGTGAGGATGACGAACAGCATGCCCAGCGCGAGAATGGCGTTGATCGCCACATGGCGGGTCATCGTGATCAGGTTGCTGCTGGTCAGGTAGGTGTCGGACAGCGAAGCGAAGATGACCACGATGACGGCGAGGGCGATGAACGCCCGCAGCTCCAGGGCTGCGTCGCCCAGCCGGCGGGTCCAGCTCGGTCCCGATCGCACCGTCGGCCGGCGTTCGCCGGCCGTCGCGGTGGCCGGCTCGCTGGTGCGGATGCTGGTCATGCGGTCGCTCCATTCGACGGTGGCGGCGGCGTGGCCTCGCCGGAGGCCGCCATGAGCTGCTCCTTGCTGGTGGTCGCCGGGTCCAGGATCTGCACCACCCGGCCGCGGTACATCACCACCACCCGGGTGGCGGCGTTCAGCGCCTCGCCCAGTTCTGAGGTGGCGAACAGCACCGCGACACCCTGCCGGGCCTGGTCCGCCATCAGTGTGAAGATGTCCGCCTTGGCGCCGACGTCGATACCCCGGGTCGGCTCGTCCAGCAGCAGCACCCGCGGCTCCGTCAGCAGCGCCTTGCCGATCACCACCTTTTGCTGGTTGCCGCCGGACAGTGAAGTGATCGCCGCACCGGCGCCGGCGGCCTTCACCGTGACACTGGCAATCGTTCGGCCGACCGCGCCGGCTTCCTTCGCCCGGGCGATGAGCGGCCCGAGCCGGAGCCGCCGGATCGCCGCCAGTGACAGGTTCTCGCCGACCGACATGGTCTGCACCAGGCCGTCCCGTTGCCGGTCCTCGGGAACCAGTACGAGCCCTAGGTCGATCCGCTCGGCGATGCCCGCCGAGGCGACGTCCTGGCCGGCTACCGTGACCGATCCAGTGTGCAGCGGTAGCCGGCCGGCGAGCGCCTCCAGAAGTTCGGTACGGCCAGCGCCCATCAACCCGTACAGACAGACCACCTCGCCGGCGTGGACGGTCAGGTCCAAGCTGTCGACGGCTAGGCGAGCCGGGTTGGTCGCGTCCACGACGCTCACGCCGCGGATCCGCAGCAGTGGCTCGCCCGCCGGAGTCGTCAGCCTCGGGTACAGGTCGTCCGGGCTACGACCAACCATGTTCGCGATGATCCAGTTCAGGTCGACGTTGGCGGCGTCGTCGGTGGCGATGAGCGCTCCGTCGCGCAGCACAGCGACGTCGTCGGCGATTTCCAGCGCCTCCTCCAGGTGGTGGGAGATGTAGACGATCGCCACGCCATTGCCGGTCAGCTCGCGGATGACCCGGAACAGCACCTCGACCTCGGCCGCGCTCAGCGCGGACGTCGGCTCGTCCATGATCAGAACCCGGGTGTCGAGCGAGATCGCACGCGCGATCTCGACGATCTGCTGCTGACCTAGGCGCAGGTCACCGACCAGGGCGTCTGGGTCGATCGGCTCCTCCAGCCGGTCCAGCAGGGCCGTGGTGATTCGCCGCTGCCCCCGAGTTTCGAGCAGGCCTCCGCGCCCGGTGCGCTCACGTCCGAGGAACAAGTTGTCGGTGACGCTGAGGTTCGGACACAGGTTGAGTTCCTGGTGAATGATCGCGACCCCGTGCCGGACGGCGTCAACGGCAGACCGGAACGTCACCGGCGTGCCGTCCATCTCGATCACCCCGCTCGACGGCGTCTCCACCCCGGCCAGGATCTTCATCAAGGTGGACTTGCCGGCGCCGTTCTCGCCGAACAGGGCGGTGACGGCGCCGGCACGGACGCTGAAGTCGACCCTGGTGAGCGCCTGAGTGCCGCCGTACACCTTGCTGACCGCACGGGTACGCATCACGACCGGACCGGCGGTGGTCACGGTGCCACCGCCAGCTCGACCGGCGTCACCTGGATCAGCTCCGGGTTGCTGCCGTAGGTGAACGCACCCACGAACGACACCTGCTTGCCAACCGCGGCCTCGGCGTCGAACCCCGCCAGCACCTTCGCCTTCACCTGGTTGTTCAGCTCGGTGGCGGCGTCGGCGTACTCCAGCTGGTTGAGGAACTGGTCAAAGGTGATGAAGCCGGCGGCATCGCGTAGCGCGGTGCCGTTGATCGCTGGCCCGACCTGCAAACTCACCTGCACCCCCTCGGGCAGCCCGTCGATCTGCAGTGGTAGCAGGGTGCCCGCGACCGGTCCGGCCACGCCGGTGCCGGTGGCGGCGAAGGCGTAGCGGGCGTTCGGGCCGTCGCGGTGCCCGTACTCCTGCCCGGCCGCCGCCGGGTCGGCCGTGACCGCCTCCAGCAGCTGGGCGATGTCGACCGCGTTCTGTTCGATGGCCGGCACCACCTCCGTGTCGTAGCGCTGTGCGGCGTACCCGGCGGCGTCGAACTGCTGCGCCGCACCCGCGACGGCGGCTTCCTCCGCATCGACCACCTTGGTGGTGGACGCGATCGCGATCAGCAGCGCCACCAGGCACGTACCGCCGATCACCGAGGGACGGCGTAGCAACGCTACGGCGGACTGTCGGGTTGTCTGCGTCATCGCGAAGGTGCTCCTCTCGTCGGGGTTGTCGCGGACGGGTCGCGGCTCGTGCGGGTCGGTCAGTCGCCGATGTCCGGAAGGTCAGACACCCGGCCGACCCTGGACCGCGCAACGGCTGCGGCCCACTCGGTGCGGCGCCGACCCCGGGCCTCGGCCGCCATGGTGGGCTCGACGAGCATGCCTGCAGACACCGCCGCGTCGGCGTCGGCCAGGCCGAGCGACTGCCGGGCGAGCGTCGCGGCGCCCAGCGCGGACGTGTCCACCGCGTCGGCCACCCGAACCGACCGGCCCAGCAGATCGGCCTGCAACCGCATGAGCCGGCCGCTGGCGGTGGCGGCACCGTCGGTGTGCAGCATGTCGATCGCGGTCGAGTTGACCTCGATCGCCTCGAGCACGTCGGTGACCTGGTGGGCGACGCTCTCCAGGGCAGCCATCGCCAAGTGGGCCCGATCGGTGCCGCCGGTGATACCGGTGAGGATGCCGGTCGCGGACCGGTCCCAGTACGGGGCGCCGAGACCCGAGAACGCCGGTACGAAGTGCACGCCGTCGGCGTCGTCGACCGCGTCGGCGACCTTCTCCAGCTGCCCTACGTCGGGCAGGCCGAGAGTACGGGCCATCCAGGCGAGCGCGGCGCCGGACGCGATGATGTTGCCCTCTCGGGCATAGGTCGGCTTGTCCGTCAGCCAGGCCAGCGTTGTGGCCACCCCGGCGGACGGGACGTCGGGGTGCGCGACCGCCGCCATCACGGAGGTCCCGGTGCCGTAGGTGGCCTTCGCTGTACCGGGCAGGTGACAGCCGTGCTGGTACAGCGCGGCGTGCGAGTCCGCAAGCACTGCGGCGACCGGCAGCTTCGCCGGCAGTACGCCGAGGTCGGCGGTGACCCCGAAGCCCGCGTCGGAGGCGCGCACGGGGGGCAGAACCGCGCGGGGTACGCCGAACGCGGTCAGTAGGTCCGTGTCCCAGTCCAGCGTTGTGAGGTCGTACAGCAGCGTTCGGGAGGCGTTGCCGGCCTCGCAGGCGAACACTGCCCCACCGGTGAGGTTCCAGACGAGCCAGGCGTCGACCGTGCCCACGACGATCCCGGCCCGTTCTGCCGCACCGGGTTCGGTCAGGCCTGCCGCCGCCAGCAGCCAGGCCATCTTGGGCGCGGAGAACATCGGGTCCAACGGCAGTCCGGTCCGCTGGCGTACGGTTTCGGCCAGCCCGGCGGCGGTCAGCTGCCGGCACTTGTCGTCCGCTCGGGCGTCCTGCCAGCTGAGCACTGGGCCGATTGGCCGGCCGGTGCGGCGGTCCCACCCGACGACGGACTCCCGCTGGTTGGACACGGCGACTGCGGTCGGGGTCGGGCCACCTGCGGCGTCGAGGCAGTCCCGTACCGCGATCAGGACACTGCGCCACAGCTCCTCCGCGTCCTGTTCGACCCAGCCTGGGCGAGGGAAGGTGACGCCTGCCGAGGCCGACGCGCGGCTGAGCACCGTCCCGGAACCGTCGACGAGCAACGCCTTCGTGTTGGTGGTGCCCTGGTCCACCGACAGGATCGTGTCCATCGTCACCTTCTGGATATCTATTCACTATTGAATCAAGTGTCATCAGGTTACGGCCCCGTGACCACCACGTGTCAAGAGCCGGCTGCGTACCCGTTACTGCACGATCTGTGTCCGCTGGCGGCGTTCACCGGTCAGTGGCAGGCTGGGTGAGACCGGCGGGGTCGGCCAGCGGCGTCGCTCGTCAGCTAACCGGAGGTCCGCTACGGTGGCAGGCGAACTGGGCGACCCCTCGGCAACGCCAACGGCGGAGCGGCCGACGGCACCTCGGCTCAACCGGCGCCGAAGCAGACGAACGCGGCGGCCGTCGCGTGCCGGGCCCCGACCGCACCGTCCGGGTCCGCGGCGAACGCCCGCTGTGCCCGGGCCAGCGCCACCGCTGGCGCATGCCCGGCCAGCATCTCGCGGTGCAACTCCAGCATCAGCGCGGTGGTCAGCTCGCCCGGCACCGGCAGCACCGTCGCGATCAGACAGCGGGCGCCCAGCGCCAGCAGCACCGCGGTGAAGCCCATCACCTCGTCGCCGGGGCGGACCCCGGCCAGCCCGGAATCACAGGCCGACAACACCACGCAACCGGGCGGACTAGTAATTCGCTCCAGTTCGTACGCGGTCAACGGTCCGTCGGCCAGCTCCAGCGTGGAGAACAGCGGGTTGTCCGCCCGGAACCGCCCGTGCGCGGCGATGTGCGCCAGCCCAGTGCCGTTGAGCGCCCCGGTTACCGCGTCGGCGGTGGCGGCGGCCCTGGTGAGCACGCGGGAGCCGGGCAGCACCGCACCGAGCTGCCGCACCTCGGTCTCGGCAGCCGGCAGTCGCGGCCCGGCCACCAGTACCGCCGGCCCGCCGGCCGGCTGCGGGTCCACCCCGCCGGACCGCCGGCCGGCGGCCCGCAGCCACGCCGTCGCCGACGGCGCCACCGTCACCGCCCGGCCCGCACAGGTCGGCAGACCCGACCACGGTACGGCGTGCAGCTCGCCGATCGGCACGATCACCAGCGGACGGTCGGCGATCAGCTCGCGTACCGGATCGAAGAGTTGCCGGTCCAACGCGCCGGCGGTGTGCCGTACCCCGGTCCGGGCGTCGGCGCTGTCGCCGGTGGTGACCAGCCGGCGCAACCCGAACCGGTGCAGCCGGGCCGCCCGTACCGCGTCGGCCAGCGGTCCGAGGTCGTGCAGCGTCGGCCGGCCGTCGCGGACCAGCACCGCGAGCAGCCGCCCGCCGTGCGTCACCAGTTCCAGCAGTACGGCGGCACCGAGCGCCGCGGCGAGGTCGGTGACCCCGGGCGGCGCGTGCAGTTCGCCGCCACCGTTGACCCCTCGGGCCAGCTCCCGGATTCGCTGCTCCAGCCGGGCCTGACTGCCGCGTAGCGTCTGGACCGGGTTACCGGCCAACAACGCGTCCTCAAGTGCGGCACTGACCATCCGCAGCTCGGTCAGCGCGGTGGCCAGGTCCGGGTCCGGTGGCGGTGAGACCCGTCGCATCCGTAGCGCATTGGCCCGCCACCGCTCCGCCCAGGTCAGCACTTGCGCCGGTGCGCCCCGCCGGACGGCGATGTCCAGGCCTTCGGCGGCCAGTTCCTTGCCGTACGTCCCGCTGTTGGCCCGCAGTTCGGTCGCGCCGAGCGAGGCGCGGTGCCCGTCGAGTACCGCCAGACCGTGGCGCAGCGCACGGGCCGCCCCGGACTCGTCGCCAGCCAGCCGGTGGCGCAACGCCAGGGCGTACCACCCCTGGGCCCGGCGGGGCGCGGTACCCCGCCGCCGGGCGTCCGCGGCGACCTCCAGCAGTTCGACCGCCCGGCTGTGCCGGCCCAGCGCAGTGGCCAGCCGGGCGGCCTCGATCCTGGTGGTCAGCGCAGGTCCGGGCCAGCCGGTGGCGTCGAGCTGGTCGGCGGTACGGATCATCGCGGCGAGCAGTGCGGGGGACCGGGTACCCCGGGCGTACCCGGCCCGCAGCTCGACGTGCCGGGCGAGGGTGGCCCAGGCCCGCCGGCCTTGCCGTCGGAACCGGCTGCGCGCCGCACCGGCGGTGTCGGCTGCGGTGGCCAGGTCGCCGGCGAGCAGCGCGGCACGCGCCTGGGCGAGCAGCGCCTCGGCCAGGTCGGAGGCCATCCCGAGCCGGCGCAGCTCGGTCACGGCGGTCTCGGCCACCGCGACCGCCTCGTCGATCAAGGGAACGGACAGCAGCAGCTCGAAGCGGTCCAGCAGCAGCGCGGGGCGGGGCACCGCGAGCCGGCGGTACTCGGTGTCGACCTCGGCGAAGCAGTGCAGCGCGCCGGCCACGTCGCCGCGTTGTCCGGCGGCGATGCCGCTGTTCCACCGGGCGTCGGCGGCGGCCAGGTCCAGCCCGAGTTGACTGAAGATGGCCGCAGCGCGGCTCAGGTCGTCGTCGGGGCCCCGGCCACCGCGAGCCGTACGGCGGCCATCGGACGGACCGTCGGGGTCTCCGTCATCGGCATCGGGGTCTCCGGCGCCGGCGTTGAGGTGGGCGTTGAGTAGCCCTCGGTTGTTGCGGGCGCGCGCCTCCAACAGCAGGTCGCCCTCGCGGCGGGCGATCTCCACCGCATGGTCGTAGTCGCGGACCGCTTCGTCGAACCGGCCCCGGTAGTGCAGTACCACGCCGCGCTGCATCCGGGCTCGGCCGGCGTCGGCGCCGGTCAGCTGCGGTAGGGCCAGGGTGACGACCCGCAGCGCGGCGGTGGTCCGACCGGCACTGGCCAGGACGTAGCCGAGGCTCATCCGGGCCAGCGCCCGCAGCCGGGCGTCGTCCCCAGCCCGTACCGCCCGGCGCAGATGGCGTGCCGCGCCGGTCAGGTCGTTGAGCTCGCGCAACGCCAGTCCGATTGCACGTTCCGCAGTGGACCGGGTGCGGGCGTCAGGTGCATCGGCGAGCACCCGGTGGGCGATCGAGATGGCCTCGTGTGGGTAGCGCTGGACGGTGTCCAGGGCCCGCTGTGCCAGGTCGACACCGGAATCGGTGCGTTCGGTCACGAGAGAGAGAATTCCCCACCTGTGCGCCCTAGGTCAACGCCGGCACCCGGCCGCCAGTCATTTAATTGACACCTAACTATCCTTTGAAATAGTCGTGTCGGTCCCGTAACCTTCTGTGGTCGCCCTCGTGGTGCCGGCCCCGTCTCCCACCCGCTTGGAGGGTCAGGTGTCGTCCGACCACCGTCACCCCATGCCGGGTCTTCCCGGGCAGGTCTCCCGTCGGCGGCTGATGGGGTGGTCCGCGCTGGCCGCCGCGCTGCTGCCCCTCGGCCCGACGACCAACTGGTCACGCCTGACCGGCCGGACCGGCGTGCCCGGACCCGTCGACCCGTCCCTCGACCAGAGCTACCAACGGGCGTTCCTGGAGACCCTGGCCGCCCACCCGGCGGTACGGCGGCACACCGCGGCAGCCGGCGCGGAGTTCCTCTACCGTCCCCGGCAACTCCTGGTAGCCCCGGCCGACATGGAACGGGTGACGGCCCGGCTGCGCGCCAACGGCCACCAGGTCACCGAGGACGAGGGCTTCGCTCATGTCGGCCGACTGCGCTTCGGCCGGGAAACCGACGTCCCGGCCGTGGTCGACCAGCTCCGCGACCCGCGCCAGTGGCCCGGCGGGCGGGCCCCGCAGGTGCAGCCGCACCACGTCCTGCTCGGATTCGGCAACATCATGGGCAACCCCAACGGGCCACCACGGGCCGCGGCCGCGCTGCCACCGCCGGACCCGGCCCGGCTCGGTGAAGGGGCTGACGTGACGGTCGGCGTCTGCGACACCGGCATCTGGCGGCTGGCCGGCGACGTGCACCCGGACTGGCTCGGCGGCAGCTACCTGCCGGAGACCGACGACGAGGACCCGCTGTACCTCGGCGGCACCCAACTGGCACTGCAGGGCGGGCACGGCACCTTCGTCGCCGGTGTCGTACGGCAGGCCGCCCCCGGCGTACGGGTCGACCCGGAGTCGGCACTGGACGCCAACGGCATCGGCGACGAGGAGAGCCTGATCGCCGCGATCGGCCGGCTCGGTCCGCAGGTGTCGGTCATCAACCTCTCCCTCGGCTACTTCACGCAGCACGACCAGCAGCCGTTGCCGCTGGCCAACGCCGTCGCCGCGCTGCCCAAGACGACGGCGGTGGTCGCCGCCGCCGGCAACGCCGGCACCAGCCGCCCGTCCTGGCCGGCGGCGCTGTCCGGTGTGCTGGCCGTCGCCGCCCTCGACGCGACCGACGGCGTCCCGGTGCCGGCCGACTACAGCAGCCACGGCTCCTGGGTGGACGCCAGCACGTACGGCGACCGCACCAGCACGTACGTCGACGGGGAGATGGTACTGCCCGGCCAGCCGGTGCTGCACTTCGACGGCTTCGCCGCCTGGGCCGGCACCTCCTTCGCCACCGGCCACGTCTCCGGTCGGCTCGCCGCCCTGATGACCGGCACCGGGCTGGACGCGGCGGCCGCCGCGGCGGTGCTGACCGCCGGTCCGGCCTGGCACCCCGACTACGGCGTGCTGGTTGAATGAGCAGCCCCGACGCCATCCCCGACCCGGCGCCGGCTACCGTCCCCGACCTGGTTTCCGCTGCCGCCGCCGGCGACGAGACCGCCTGGGCCGCGCTGGTCCACCGGTACGGCCCGCTGGTGGCGGCGGTGATCCGCAGCTACGGGCTCGGCCACGCCGACGCCGCCGACGTCAACCAGACCGTCTGGCTGCGGCTGGTCGAGCACCTCGGCCGGCTGCGCGAGGCACACGCTCTGCCCGCGTGGCTGGTGACCACCACCCGACGGGAGTGTCACCGAATGCTGCGGCTCGGTCGGCGTACGCAGCCGTTCGACCCGTACGACGAGTCGACCGACGCGCATGTCGGCGTCTTCCGGCTGGTCGACCGGACGACTCCCGACGAGGATCTGCTCCGGGACGAGCGGCGCCAGGCGCTGCGTGACGCGCTCGCCGAGTTGCCGCCGCGCTGCCGGGAACTGCTCACGCTACTCGTCGCCGACCCGCCGGCCAGCTACCGTGAGATCGGCGAGCAACTCGGCATGCCCACTGGAAGTGTCGGCCCGACCCAGGCCCGATGCCTGGCGAAGCTGCGCAACTGCCCAGCCCTCGCCCCGTACGTCAGGATCGGCCCGCCCGGGGAGCAGCAGGGGAACGGAGGTGAACGTGATGCGGCAGTGGCCACCAAACAGTGACGACGAGCTGCTGATCGAGCTGGGTGCCGCCCTGCGCGACTCCGGACCGGTGCCGGAGCACTTCCTGGCCGCGGCACTGGCCGCGTTCAGCTGGCGGACCGTCGACGCCGAGCTGGCGGTCGCCGAGCTGACCTTCGACTCGGCTTGTGACCTGGAGCCGGTCGGGTCGACCCGGTCCGGCGGTACCGACCGGACCCTGACCTTTCGGTCCGGTCCGGTGGTCCTCGCCGTCGAGGTCACCGCGAGCGGGGCGGTCGGGCAGCTCTCCCCGGCCGCGCCGGGCCGGCTCAGCGCCCGGTCCGCCGCCGGGCAGTACGAGGACGTGCCGGTGGACGAGGCCGGATTCTTCTCGATGGGTGTACCGCCGACCGGCCCGGTGCAGCTGCGGGCCAGCACCGCGACGTACAAGGTCCGGACCTGCTGGGTCAGCCTGCGCTGAGCCAGCAGATCCGGAACCTCGTCGGGACGGAGGTCACGGGTCCCGGACGCCACCTCCGTCCCTGCCCTCCGAGGTGGCTAACGGTCCTGCTTGTTGACGGTTACGTCGTAGCGCACACCGCCCAGGTCGGCCCGGTCGGAACCGTCCGCATCGGGGCCGAACTGCGTCACCATCACGGCGATCGGCTTCTCGACCGGGTTGGTGGCGGTGAACATCAGCCGCATGGTCAGCCGTTCGTTGCCGCGTAGCATCAGGTTGTCCAGACTGGCCTGGCCCGGGTCGACGATCTCCACCCGGTTGCGGCCCGCTTCCCGGATGCCCTTGCCGGCCATGCCGCCCTCGACCCAGCGGGCGAACAACGTCGGCCCGAGATCCACCACGAGCCGTCCACCGGCGGTACGCAGCGGCGCGCCGTCCTCGCTGAAGACCACGCTGTTGCGGGTCGGCTGCCGCAGGACGTTGCCGATCGCGAACGGCCGGACCTCGGTCTGCCCGTTGGTCGACAGCGCCACCGAGTCGACGTTGCGCCAGGCGATGTTGTTGTTCTGCCGGGTGTTCACACTGTTGCTCGGACCCTCGAAGGTCATCGGGTCGTTGGGGGAGACCCAGCGGGCGAGCAGGCAGAAGTGCCCCGGGCCGGGGACACCGTTCCAGGGGATGGTAACGGTGGTGACTCCGGCGTAGACCGGCACCGTCATCCAGCCGATCTCGGTCCAGTGGGTGGGCCAGGTCGCGCCGCCGCCCGGCGTGGTCCGGTAGACGTGGATCTCACCCTGCTCCATGCCACCGGAACCGTACGGGCCGGGGTTGCGCAGCTTGATGAAGATGTAGTTGGTCTGCCCGACGATCGGGTTCTGGCTGGTCGCGCACTCGACGGCGGTGGGGCATACCTTGATGTCAGGGCTCGCCCAGATCGGGCTCAGCCCGTGCGGTTGGATGCCGACGTCCGCCGGATGGTCCTTCATGTAGACGTCGACGGGTGCGGCGGCGGCACCGCGGTCGGTCGAGCGGTCGAGTGCCGCCGCCGTGGCCGAGGTGACCGGGAGCAGCAGCGCCAGCGTCGCCGTGCCGATCAGTGCGAGTGTGGATCTGCGTACGCGTTGCCTCAGGCGCGTGGACAAGGTTTCCTCCCGAAGGGGTAGGAGTGTGGCGACCGCCGTGGTGCCGACGGTCGCGGGGTGGACACTTCTACCGAGAGGGATCGACGCTGAAAAATACTTTGGCCGGGCTCGGTTCGTTGTCAGATGGTGGAAATCAGTCGGAAACTCGGGCAGGGCGGTCGTTCCGTGACGGGTGCGAGCCGCAGTGATCTCCGCCAGTGTGGCCCGCGCTTGACATGGTGCCGACGCACGGGTTCCCTAGGTGTCATCGATCGAAGTCGATGACGATCGGTGTCAATGGAGGGAAGTCATGCCCACCCCGTCCCACTGGCGCGGCGCCGCCGCGCTGACCAGCGCCGCGCTCATCGCCGCCATCGCGCTCGGCGCATCCCCCGCCGTCGCGCGGTACGACGGACCGGCCGGCCCGACGACCCCGACCGCGCTGTGGGCCAGCACCAACGGCGTCGCGATCAACCTGACCTGGCAGCAACCGCCCACTGGGCCACGGGTCCACTCCTTCCGGGTGTACGAGGGCGGAGACGTGGTCGCCCGCACCAGCACCACCTCGACGACGATGAACGTGCCCTTCGGCTCGTCGCACACGTACACCGTCACCGCCGTCGACCGGCACGGGCGGGAGTCGGCGCCGACCGACCCGGTAACCGGCCGCTCCTGGCTCTCCGGGGTCAACCCGGAGTGCCTGCCGACCCCGACCCTGCCGATCACCGTCACCGCCGCCACCGCGTCGGCGGTCTCGCTCTCCTGGCCCCGGCACCCGCTCGGCGGCGAGCTGGACCTGCGGGTGAACGGCGTCAGCTTGGGCTGGACGTCGCTGACCAGCGCCCGGGTCGGCGGTCTGGCGCCCGCCACCGATCACCAGATCCGGCTCTTCCGGCTCGACCAGTGCAGCCCCGGATCCACCGAACTGGTCGGCTCGACCAGCGCCACGACCGCCGCCGGCGATCCCGCGCGGCACGCCCCGCCTGCCGGCCTGACAGTCACCGGGCGCACCGACACCACGATCAGCCTGGCCTGGACCGCGCCGGCCGGAGCGCCGCCGGACCGGTACGCGGTCTACGAGGGCGGCACCCGGGTCGCCTCCAGCGTCGGCACCACCGTCACCGTCCAGCGGCTCTTCCACGCCACCTGGCACCGCTTCACCGTCGCCGCGCTCGATCCCGCCGGCAACGAGTCGGCGCACAGCCCAGCGGTGTCGGCTGGGACCGAGACCTGCCTGAGCAGTCCGCCCCGGCCGGTCGGGCTGGCGGCGACCGCGCTCTCCCCGTCGTCGGTGCGGCTGGGCTGGACCTTCGACGCCGTCGCCACCTCGTACACCGTCTGGGACGGTGACACGGCGGTCGCCACCTCCCGCTACCCGGAGACGGTGGTCTCCGGGCTGCCGTCGGCGTCCCGGCATGTCTACCGGGTCAGCGCGACCCTTCCCCGGTCCTGTGGCGAGACCCCGCGCTCCGCCCAGGTGCGGGTCACCACCGCGCCCGGTCCCGCCGCCCGGCCGGCGGCGCCGGCGTCGCTCGAGGTGACCGGCAACGCCCCCGGCGCCTGGCCCACCGACGCTCGGCTCACCCTGGCGTGGTCCGCCTCCACCGGGGGCGAGCCTGCCGTCAGCTACCGGGTGTACGAGGGCGCGACCGTCGTCGGCGAGACCGACGGGACCCAGCTGACGCTGCCGGTGGGCGGGGCGACCTGGCACACGTTCACGGTGGTCGCCGTCGACGCCGCCGGCAACGAGTCGGCGGCCAGTCCGTCGGTGACCGCGCAGGGCATGTTCTATCCGCCGCCGTAGCGCAGGCGACGCCGCCCAAGCGGGTTCCGGCCGAGGTCGGGCACGTGGCGGGCGGGTCCGACAGGGCCCAGACGAGTCGGGTGAAGTCGTGTGACGCGCTGGTACTGGGTCGTTCCCACCTGCTGCGGCCAAGCTCGGCATCCGCGTACGCTGCCACTCAGCAGCAGGAGTCGTACAAGATTCCAGTACGACAGTGGTACCGTATTCCTGTACCGGCTGGAAGGAGCGCAACCATGTCCATCAGCGCAAGCGAAGCACGGCAGCGCCTGTTCCCCCTTATCGAGCGGGTCAACGACGACCACGACCCGATACGCATCAGCTCGCGCAGCGGGGACGTGGTGCTCATGTCGGCGGAGGACTACGACGCCTGGCAAGAAACCGTGTACCTGCTTCGGTCTCCCGGGAATGCGAGGCGGCTCATGGAAGCTGTCGCCCGGGACCGAGCGGGCGGCCCCTCGATTGCCAAGACCATGGACGAGCTTCGGGAGTTGGCCGGGGGCGAGGAGTGAGGGGGGTCAACTTCGACCCCGACGCATGGGAGGACCTGCTCTTCTGGCTCGCCTCGGATCGGAAGAAGGCGCGCCGGATCACCCGTCTGATCGGCGAGATCCAGCGTGACCCGTTTACCGGTGTCGGCAAGCCGGAGCCCCTGAGAGGCGACCTGTCCGGCTACTGGTCGCGGCGGATCGATGACGAACAACGCCTGGTGTACCGGGCCGACGAGAAGGAAGTGAAGATCATCAAGGCCCGGTACCACTACAGCGACTGACCGGCGCGGCGCAGTCCTGTGAAGTGCCCCCGGCAGGATTCGAACCTGCGCTCCCGCCTCCGGAGGGCGGTGCTCTATCCCCTGAGCTACGGGGGCTCAGCGACCCAGGAAGATTAGCAAACCCAGCACCGGGTCGCCGAATCGGTATCCGCCGTGTCCGGTCCCGGCCGGCGCGGTGGTCCGGTCGCCGGCCGGGACGCCGGAGTTGCTCAGGCCGACCGGGCCGGGCGGGCGCAGCTGGGCAGCAGGTGCGTGACGATGCTCCGGGGCAACCGGCGGGGCAGTTCGGAGCTGGCCCAGGAGCCGTCCACCACGAGATGCGCCCCGCGCCGGTCCGGTCCGCACAGCCGCAGCAGGAACTCGCGCGGCAGCGGCGGATCTATCGACGGGGTCAGGATCATGAACCGGACCTGGCCGCGTACCGAGGCGGCCGACAGCACGTCGGCGGCCGGGGTGGTGCCGTGCAGCCGGGTCCGCCCGAGCCACCACAGGTCCGTCCGGTGCGCCCGGGCCGCGTGCAGCACCGTCGGGTAGACCCGCTCGACCCACTCGTTGACCGCATCGACGCAGAGCCCGCAGGCGCGTTCCTCCGGCCGCCGGGGTGCCAGCCCCCAGGCGTCCAGGTAGTGGCCGACGTCGGTCGGGCTCAGCGTCAGCCCGAACCGCCGCTCGATCAGCGTCGCGACGGTACGCCGGCTCCACAGCTCGTCGTCCAGCGCGTGGTCCTCCGGCCATCGGCCCCGCAACAGGTCGATCAGCTCGAGTTCCTGCTCCGGTGTCAGCCCGCCAGCGTCACCGGTGGGTGATCCGCGACGGCGGGCCGCCACCGCGCCGTCACCGCCGAGCGTATGCCGTCGGCACCAGCTCGTGATCGATCTCCGAGTATCGCTAAGAAGTGCCCCCACGTCAGGACCAACGAGGCTGTATCAGGACGGTAGCGATATGTGCCTAGAAAACGTCTGAGACGGTAGAGTCCGGCAAAGCACGCGAAGTCATGGTATAAACAGACATACCTGACCGAGTGTATCGGGAGTCGAGCAGATACGACGCCGCCCGCCCCAGCGAAGGCCGGGACGGGCGGGTGAAGTTGGCAGGCGTAGGGCCGCCGTCGGGTGGTGTGGTGTCAGCCGCCGACCTTGGACTGCAGGGTACGGATCAGCTCGATCTCCTTCTGCTGGCCGCTCACCATCGACTCGGCCAGCCAGCGCACGTCCTCGTCGTCGGAGAGCTCGAGCACCCCGTCGGCCATGTGGATGCCGCCCAGGTGGTGGGTGAGCATCAGCGACAGGTACAACCGGTCCACCTCGGCGCCGGTCGCCGCCCTCAGTTCGGCGCGCTGCGCGTCGGTGGCCATCCCCGGCATCAGACCGTCGACCACCGCCCACTCGCCGGTGGTCTCCATCCAGTCCATCCGGGGCTGGGTGCCGGTCGGCTCTAGGCCCCACTCGCGTAGCCAGGTCTGCATCATGCCGATCTGGCTCTGCTGGGTCAGCGCGATGTCGCTGGCGAGGGTTCGCACCGCCGGGTTCTCGCTGCGCTCCAGCACGATCATCGACATCTCCACGGCCTGCGCGTGGTGGGTCGACATGTCCCGGGCGAACCCGGCCTCCGGCGAGGTGTCGCCGGGACGCAGTAGACCGGGGGTGAGCAGGCCGGCGGCGTACCCGAGCAGGAGACCGACCACGACGGCCGCAGCCAGCCACGCGGTGCCGAACCGGCCAGGACGGCTGGTTGCGGCCGCATCGCCACCGTGCGGCGGATCGGTCGGATCCCCGCCGGCCGGGTCGGCCGGCCGGTCCTGCGTCGCCGGCCCGTCGACGGGCTCCCGCGCGGCGTCGGCCATCGCGTCCGTCTTCGTCCTGGTGGTCATGACCCAGCGCCGCCGTCCATCTGCTGTTCCTGGGTGCCGATATCGCGCGGGGTGGTGCCGGTGGCGGTGATCCCACGGGAGCAGGTGGCGCCCGGCTCGACGGTGGCGTTCTGGCGCAGCGCCCGAATAAACTCGTCGATCCGCGGGTCGTTGACGTCGTCGACAGCGAGCTGGTAACCCCACGCCTGCAGCGAGACCGCCGACTCCAGGCCTTCGAACGGGCTCATCATTGTGTACTCGTTGCCCCGAATCTTGCCGGCCAGCGTCTCGACCTGGTCGGCGGGCAGACCCTCCTGGTAGGTGAGCCAGACCGCGCCGTGCTCGAGGCTGTGCACGGCATGCTCGTTGGCGATGGGCGCGTCGTAGACGTCGCCCATGCAGTTCTGCCAGTTCGGGTTGTGGCTGCTGCCGACCGGCGGCTGGATTTCGTACTCCAGCGGGCCCCACTCGTGTGACTGCTTGCCGGCCATCGGGTCCAGCGCCGGAGGGTTGGACTCCCGGTAGTTGACCAGTTCGGTGATGTCCGAGGCGCGGTCCTGCCACGACCGGGCCTCCTGGGAGACCGCGTAGGCCCCGTACCCGATGATCGCGGTGGCCAGCACCCCGACGCCGACCATCAGCGCGATCGGACCCCAGTTGCGCTCCTGGGTGACCTTGACCGGTTTGACCGGCTTGCGGCCGCCCTTGCCGGCCTTGCCGCTGGTCTTGCCGCCGCCGGTCCGGGCGGCCGTGGCACCACCGCCCCGGCCGCTCGCCGGTTTGCCCTTCGCCGGCTTGCCCGCGGCCTTATCGTCGGTCCGGGGCTTGCCGCCGGCCGCCGGCTTGCCGGTGCTGACCACGGAGGGGTTGCGGTTGTCGCCACCCTGGGTGCTTATGCTCATGGTGTGGTGCCTCGTCAGGTCGGTCGGTCAAGGGGCATTCAGCGGGGACACAGCAGGTGAGGGTCGCCGCCAAGGCCACGAGTCTACCCCCGGTAACATGCTTTGGTGACTCCCGCCAATCTCGCTGAGCTCGTCCGCGCCACGGCCCGGTCGGTCTTCGTCGACCGTGACCTCGATCTATCTTTACTCCCCGACGTGGTCACCGTCGAGCGCCCACGCAACCCCGACCACGGCGACTACGCCTCGAACCTGGCGTTGCAATTGGCGAAGCGAGTCGGCACCGCCCCACGTGAGCTGGCCGCCGCGCTGGCCGCCGCGCTCAGCGAGGCCGACGGGATCGCCTCGGTGGAGATCGCCGGGCCGGGCTTCCTGAACATCCGACTCGACTCGGCCGCCGCCGGGGCGCTGGCCCGCACCGTGGTCCTGGCCGGCCGGGAGTACGGCCACAGCACGCGTCTGGCCGGCCGCCGGCTCAATCTGGAGTTCGTCTCGGCCAACCCGACCGGCCCGGTGCACCTCGGCGGCACCCGCTGGGCCGCCGTGGGCGACGCGCTCGCCCGGATCCTGCGGGCCACCGGGGCCGACGTCGGCACCGAGTACTACTTCAACGACGCCGGCTCCCAGATCGACCGGTTTGCCAAGTCGTTGCTGGCCGCCGCGCGGGGCGAGGCGGCGCCCGAGGACGGGTACGGCGGGGCGTACATCGCCGACATCGCCGGTGCCGTGGCAGCCAAGCACCCGCAGGTCCGCGACCTCGACGACGACGCCGCCCGGGAGCTGTTCCGGGTCGAGGGCGTGGCGCTGATGTTCGACGAGATCAAGGCGTCGCTGGCCGGGTTCGGGGTGCACTTCGACACGTACTTCAACGAGAAGGACCTGCACGCCCGGGGTGAGCTGGAGCTGGCGTTGACCCGGCTGGGCGAGCAGGGGCGCACCTACCATCGCGACGGCGCGACCTGGCTGCGCAGCACCGACTTCGGCGACGACAAGGACCGGGTGCTGCGCAAGTCCAACGGCGAGTGGACCTACTTCGCCGCCGACTGCGCCTACTACCTGGACAAGCGGGAGCGCGGCTTCGACCAGGTCGTGATCATGCTCGGTGCCGACCACCACGGCTACATCGGCCGGCTGCGGGCGATGGCGGCCTGCTTCGGCGACGACCCGGATCAGACTCTGGAGATCCTGATCGGGCAGCTGGTGAACCTGGTGCGTGAGGGGACGCCGGTGCGGATGTCCAAGCGGGCCGGCACCGTGGTCACCCTGGAGGACCTGGTCGAGGCGATCGGCGTCGACGCCGCCCGGTACGCGCTGGCCCGCTACTCGTCCGACTCGCCGATTGACATCGACGTGGAGCGGTGGACCCGGGCCAAGAACGACAACCCGGTCTTCTACGTGCAGTACGTGGCCGCCCGGACGGCCAGCGTGGCCCGCAACGCCGCCGAGGTGGGGCTGCAGCGGGGCGCACCGGACGACTTCCGGCCCGAGCTGCTCGACCATGAAAAGGAGAATGAGCTGCTCAAGGCGCTCGGCGAGTTTCCGGGAGTGGTCGCCTCCGCCGCCGACCTGCGCGAACCGCACCGGATCGCCCGCTACCTCGAGGAGCTGGCCGGGGCGTACCACCGGTTCTACGACAAGTGCCGGATCATGCCGCTCGGCGACGAGGAGATCACCGACCGGCACCGGGCCCGGCTGTGGCTCAACGACGCCACCCGTACGGTGATCGCCAACGGCCTGGACCTGCTCGGCGTCTCGGCGCCCGAGCGGATGTGACCCGGCCGACAGACCCAGACTCAGATCCATGAACGACGAAGGACGGTAGAGCCGTGCGCGCACACGAGGCCGGGGCCCTGCACGGTGACCTCGGCAGCCGGGGGCCGGGCTGGCTGCGTACCCCCGACGACGTCAACACTCTGCTGCCACAGCTGTGGCCGCGGACGGTGACCCGGACGGACACCGGGTCGATCACCGTCGGCGGCCGGGACGTGCGGGACCTGGCCGCCGAGTACGGCACCCCGGCGTACCTGCTCGACGAGGACGACCTGCGGGCCCGCTGCCGCGACTTCCGGGCCGCCTTCGCCGGCCAGGACGTCTACTACGCCGGCAAGGCGTTCCTGTGCCGGGCGGTGGTGCGTATCGTCGCCGAGGAAGGCCTGCACCTGGACGTCTGCACCGGCGGTGAGCTGGCCGTCGCGCTGTCGGCCGGGATGCCGCCGGAGCGGATCGGCCTGCACGGCAACAACAAGAGCATCGCCGAGCTGACCCGGGCCCTCGACGCCGGGGTGGGCCGGATCATCGTCGACTCGTTCGACGAGATCGACCGGCTGACCACCCTGGCCCGGGACCGGGGCGTCCGGCCGAAGGTGCTGGTCCGGGTCACCGTCGGGGTCGAGGCGCACACCCACGAGTTCATCGCCACCGCCCACGAGGACCAGAAGTTCGGCTTCTCCCTGGCCGGCGGGGCGGCGTTCGAGGCAGCCGCCCGGATTCTCGACGAGGGGGTGCTGGAGCTGTGTGGGCTGCACTCGCACATCGGTTCGCAGATCTTCGACGCCGGCGGCTTCGAGGTGTCCGCCCGGCGGGTACTGGCGCTGCAGGCGCAGATCCGCGACGCGCGCGGCGTCGAGCTGCCCGAGCTGGATCTCGGCGGCGGGTTCGGCATCGCCTACACCACCCAGGACGACCCGGCGCCGGCCCACGACCTGGCCAAGCGGATGAACAAGATCGTCGACGGTGAGTGTGAGGCGTTGCGGCTCGCCGTGCCGCACCTGTCGGTCGAGCCGGGCCGGGCGATCATCGGCCCGGCGGTGTTCACCCTCTACCAGGTCGGCACCGTCAAGGACGTCGACGGCATCCGGAGCTACGTCAGCGTCGACGGTGGGATGAGCGACAACATCCGTACCGCCCTCTACGACGCCTCCTACTCGGCGACGGTCGCCTCCCGGGCGTCGACCGCGGCGCCGATCCTCGCCCGGGTCGTGGGAAAGCATTGTGAGTCCGGGGACATCGTGGTGAAGGATGAATTCCTGCCCGCCGACGTGCAGCCGGGAGATCTTCTCGCGGTGCCGGGCACGGGGGCGTACTGCCGGAGCATGGCGAGCAACTACAACCATGTGCCCCGGCCGCCGGTTATCGCGGTCCGCGACGGAGCGGCCCGGGTGATCGTCCGTCGGGAGACCGAGGCCGATCTGCTGGCACTGGACGTGGGATAGCGCCGCAGGCGGCGGGACGACGTGGATAGCGCGCGGCGCGCGGTCGCGAGGTATGGGGTGAGCATGGGTAAGCCGGTACGGCTGGCGTTGCTGGGCTGCGGCACGGTGGGCTCCGAGGTGGTGCGGCTGCTGCACGAGCAGGCCGCCGACCTCGCTGCCCGGGTCGGGGCGCCGATCGAGATCGCCGGGGTCGCGGTCCGCCGGCCCAACCGGGCCCGTGGTGACCTGCCGGTCGACCCGGCGCTGTTCACCACCGACGCGCTGGGCCTGGTCAAACGGGACGACGTCGACGTGGTGGTCGAGGTGGTCGGCGGCATCGAACCGGCCCGGACCTGGCTGGTGGAGGCGCTGCGCAGCGGCAAGAGCGCGGTCACCGCCAACAAGGCGCTGCTCGCCGAGGACGGCGGCACCCTGCACGACGCCGCCGCCGAGGGCGGTGCCGACCTGTTCTACGAGGCGTCGGTGGCCGGCGCCATCCCACTGCTGCGCCCGCTGCGTGATTCGCTGCACGGCGACTCGATCACCCGGGTCACCGGCATCGTCAACGGCACCACCAACTTCATCCTCTCCGCGATGGACGCCACCGGGGCCGGGTTCACCGAGGCGTTGGAGGAGGCGACCGCCCTCGGGTACGCCGAGGCCGACCCGACCGCCGACGTGGAGGGGTTCGACGCCGCCGCCAAGGCAGCCATCCTGGCCTCGCTGGCCTTCCACACCCGGGTCGGCGCCGACGACGTGCACCGCGAGGGGATCACCGAGGTCAGCGCCGCCGACATGGCCAGCGCCAAGGCGATGGGCTGCACCATCAAGTTGCTCTGCATCGCCGAGCGGGGCCCGGGTGCCGACGGCGCCGAGTCGGTCAGCGTCCGGGTCCACCCGGCGATGATCCCGCGCAGCCATCCGCTGGCCAGCGTCGGCGACGCGTTCAACGCGGTCTTCGTCGAGGCGGTCGCGGCCGGGCAGTTGATGTTCTACGGCCGGGGCGCCGGTGGGGCGCCGACCGCCAGCGCGGTGCTCGGCGACATCGTCGCGGTGGCCCGCAACCGGCTCGCCGGGGTGCACACGGCCAGCGAGTCCGCCTACGCCGACCTGCCGATCCGGCCGATGGGGGAGGCGGTCACCCGCTACCACATCAGCCTCGACGTGGCCGACCGGGCCGGGGTGCTGGCCGCCGTCGCCGGGGTGTTCGCCCGGCACGACGTGTCGATTGCCACCGTGCGCCAGTCCGGCCGGGACGCCGACGCCAGCCTGGTGATCGTCACCCACCGGGCGCCGGACGCCGCCCTCGCGGCCACCGTCGAGGAGCTGCGCGGCCTGGACGTCGTCCGTTCCATCGCCAGCGTGCTGCGGGTCGAGGGCGGCCAGTAGCCGCCGGTACGCTGTGCCGGCGCGAACCGAGGAGGTTGTCATGTGGCGGGGTCTGATCGAGGCGTACCGGGACCGGTTGCCGGTCACCGACGCCACGCCGGTGATCACCCTCTACGAGGGCAACACGCCGCTGCTGCCCGCGCCGGTGCTCTCCGCCCGGGTCGGCGCCGACGTCTACCTCAAGGTCGAGGGGGCCAACCCGACCGGGTCGTTCAAGGACCGGGGCATGACGATGGCGGTCTCCAAGGCGGTCGAGGAGGGCAACAAGGCGATCATCTGCGCCTCGACCGGCAACACCAGCGCGTCGGCCGCCGCATACGCCGCCCGCGCCGGCCTGACCTGCGCGGTGCTCGTGCCGCAGGGCAAGATCGCGCTCGGTAAGCTCGCCCAGGCACTGGTGCACGGTGCCCGCCTGCTACAGGTCGACGGCAACTTCGACGACTGCCTGTCGATGGCGGCCAAGCTGGCTCAGGACTACCCGGTGGCGCTGGTCAACTCGGTGAACATCTTCCGGCTGCACGGGCAGAAGACCGCCGCGTTCGAGATCGTCGCCGGGCTCGGCGACGCCCCGGACATCCACTGCCTTCCGGTCGGCAACGCCGGCAACATCAGCGCCTACTGGATGGGCTACCTGGAGGACGTCGAGGCCGGCAACGCCACCCGCGCCCCGAAGATGTACGGCTTCCAGGCGTCGGGTGCCGCCCCGATCGTCTCCGGCGAGGTGGTCCGCCAGCCGTCGACGATCGCCACCGCGATCCGGATCGGCAACCCGGCGAGCTGGACCAAGGCGCTCGACGCCCGGGACGCCTCGGGGGGTCTGATCGACGCGGTCACCGACCGGGACATCCTGGCGGCGTACCGGCTGCTGGCCCGGGAGGTCGGGGTCTTCGTCGAGCTGGCCAGCGCGGCCAGTGTCGCCGGGCTGCTGCAGGCCGCCGCCGCCGGCAAGGTACCGGCCGGTGCCACCGTGGTCTGCACGGTCACCGGGCACGGTCTGAAGGACCCGGAGTGGGCGATCTCCACCGCTCCGGCGCCGACCACCATCGGCAATGATCCGCTACTCGCGGCCCGTGCTCTCGACCTGGCCTGAGGACGTCGCCGGTCGGGTGTGACGCGGCTCGACCTGGGCCGTGTCGGTTTCGGCCAGGTCGGCTTCCGCGGCGTCGACCAGCAGCCGGGTCGCGACGGCTACGGTACGCAGCTCGTCGGTGTCCAGCCGGGCCAACAGCCGGGCCTGGCGGTCGGTGCCGGCGGTGACGATCCGGTCCATCAGCTGCCGCCCGTCGTCGGTCAGCTCGATCCGGCGGACCCGCCGGTCCCGGGGGTCCTCCCGGCGGCCGACCAGCCGGTGGGCCGCGAGCCGGTCGACGATGCCGGTGACGGTGGCCATCCGTACCCCGAGCACCTGGCTAAGCTCCTGCCCCGAGGCGCTGCCGTGCAGGTAGAGCAGGAGCAGTATCTTCAGCTGCGGCACGGTGAGGTGTGAGTCGAACAGCGGGTCGGAACGGTCGGAGGCGAACAGGAGCTGCAGCCGGCGATGGGTCGCCATGATCTGGTCGATCAGTTCGTCCCGCTGGGCCACCTGCGCTCCCTCTGGTCCGGCACGGTGGCGGGCCGGCTGCCCGCCGTGCGCAGACGTTATCCCAACAACTTTGTGTGACGCTAACTGTTAGCCTTGGTCGAATTAATTCCCGTCGTCCCGCCGCCGGACTCTTTTCAGGAGTGAGCCCGCACATGTCGTTGCTCGCCAGACTCAGCCTCGCCAACCGAGGGCTCGTGGCGCTCGTCGCGGTCGTGATCACGATCTTCGGCGCCGTCACCATCCCGACGCTCAAACAGCAGCTTTTGCCTTCGTTGGAGTTCCCGGCCGCGTTCATCAGCGCGGTCTACCCCGGCGCGGCACCGGAAATCGTCGAATCGCAGGTGACCGAGCCCGTCGAGAACGCCATCTCGGGCGTCGCCGACCTCGAGAGCGTCACCTCCACCTCCAGCGAGAGCTTCGCCACCGTGCAGGTCGAGTTCGCCTTCGGCACCGACCTGACCAGCGCCGTGAACGAGCTGGAGACCTCGATCAACCGGATCCAACTGCCCGACGGTGTGGAACCGGCCGTCTTCGCCGGCAGCACCGACGACCTGCCGGCTGTGGTGCTCGCCGCCACCGGCGCCGGCGGACCGGGGCTCGCCGGACGTCTCGACGAGGTCGTGCTGCCCCAGCTGGAAGCCATCGAGGGGGTACGCGCCGTCGACGTCACCGGCGCCGGTGAACAGATCGTCTCGATCACCCCCGACTACGCCGCGCTGGCCGACGCCGGTCTCGACCCGAGCGCTATCGGCAACGCCCTGCGGGTCAACGGCGTCACCATCCCGGCCGGCTCCCTCACCGACGGCGACGAGAGCCTGACCGTCCAGGTCGGCACCAGGATCGATGCACTGAGCGATCTCGCCGGGATCTACCTCACCGCATCCGGCCGGCCGCCGGTACGGCTCGACGACGTCGCCGAGATCAGCGAGCAGACCGCCCCCGCCACCTCGATCACCAGGACCAACGGCGCGGACAGCCTCGGGATCGCGGTGACCGCCGGCCCCGACGGCGACGCGGTCGGCATCTCGCACGAGATCCGGGACCGGCTCGACGAGCTGGGCGCGGCCGCCGACACCGAGTTGATCGTGGTGTTCGACCAGGCACCGTTCGTGGAACGCTCGATCGAGGCGCTCACCACCGAAGGCCTGCTCGGCCTGGTGATGGCGGTCCTGGTCATCCTGGTCTTCCTGCTGTCGATTCGGTCCACCGTGGTCACCGCGGTCTCCATCCCGCTGTCGGTGCTGATCGCGTTGATCGCCCTGTGGGTCGGCGACTACTCGCTCAACCTGCTCACCCTCGGCGCGCTGACCATCTCGGTCGGCCGGGTGGTGGACGACTCGATCGTGGTGCTGGAGAACATCAAACGACATCTGGAGTACGGCGAGGACCGGCGCACCGCGATCCTGACCGGGGTCCGGGAGGTGGCCGGCGCGGTCACCTCGTCGACCCTGGCGACCGTCGCCGTCTTCGCCCCGATCGCGATCGTCGGCGGTTTCGTCGGCCAACTGTTCGCGCCGTTCGCCATCACGGTGACCGTCGCGTTGCTCGCTTCCCTGCTGGTCTCGCTCACCATCATCCCGGTGCTCGCCTACTGGTTCCTCAAGCCGGCCGCCGCCGGCACCGACGTGGAGCGGGTCCGGCAGGAGGCCGAAGCCAAGGAGCTGCGCAACCCGTTGCAGCGCGGCTACCTGCCGGTGATCCGGTTCGCCACCACCCGGCGGTGGGCCACCGTCGGCATCGGGCTGGCGGTGCTGCTCGGCACGTTCGCGCTGAGCACCCGGCTGGAGACCAACTTCATCGACGACGCCGGCCAGGACACCCTGAGCATGCGGCAGGAGTTGCCGGCGGGCACCAGCCTGGCCGCCGTCGACCGGGCCGCCATCTCGGTGGAGCGGGTCCTCGCGCGGACCGACGGAATCGAGTCCTACCAGGTGTCGATCGGCGCGAGCAGCAACCCGTTCGCCGGTGGCGGCGGCAACACCACAGCGAGCTATTCGATCAGCCTGACCGAGGACGCCGACAACATCGCCGTGCAGCAGCAGCTGCGGGACGAGTTCGCTGGCCGCGACGGCCTGGGCGAGATCACGGTCGGGGCGGCCGACGGCGGGCCCGGTGGCGGGAGCGCCAACCAGCTGCAGGTCATCGTGCAGGCCAACGACCCGGACGATTTGGCCACCGCCGCGGAGCGGGTCCGGACCGCGATGTCGCAGACCCCGGACGTCGCCGACGTCACCAGCACCCTGTCCGAGGACGTGACCCGGCTGCAGGTGCAGATCGACCGCGCGGCGGCAGCTCAGGCCGGGCTCAACGAGGCCGCGCTCGGGCAACTCGTCGCCCAGGCCTTCCGCGGCAGCCCGCTGGGAGAGGTCACCATCGACGGCGACCGGATGGACGTTGTGCTCAGCCCGAGCGCCCGGGTGACCTCGGCCGAGGAACTGGCGGCGTTGCCGGTCGGGCCGGCGACCCTCGCCGACTTCGCCGACATCGCCGAAGTCGACGGGCCGGTGCAGATCGACCGGGTGGACGGCGAGCGCAGTGCCACCGTCACCGGCACCGCGACCGGCTCGAACGTCGGGCAGACCAGCGCCGACCTGTCGCAGCGACTGGAGGGCCTGAGCCTGCCGGCCGGTGCGACCTACACCATAGGCGGGGTCAGCGCCGATCAGGCGGAGGCGTTCGCCGACCTCGGGTTGGCCCTGCTCGCCGCGATCGCGATCGTCTTCGTGATCATGGTGGCGACGTTCCGCAGCCTGATCCAGCCGCTGATCCTGCTGGTGTCGGTGCCGTTCGCGGCGACCGGCGCGATCGGTCTGCTGGTCGTCACCGGCACGCCGATGGGTGTGCCGGCGCTGATCGGCGCGTTGATGCTGGTCGGCATCGTGGTGACCAACGCGATCGTGCTGATGGATCTGATCAACCAGTACCGCGAGCAGGGGATGAGCGTCTCCCAGGCGGTGGTCGAGGGCGGCCGGCGTCGGCTGCGGCCGATTCTGATGACCGCGATCGCCACCATCTGCGCGTTGACGCCGATGGCGCTCGGCCTGACCGGGGTGGCCGGCTTCATCGGCCAGCCGTTGGCGATCGTGGTGATCGGCGGCCTGTTCAGCTCGACGCTGCTCACCCTGGTCCTGGTGCCGACGCTCTACACCATGGTTGAGGGCGCCAAGGAGCGGCTGCGGCAGCGCCGGGCCACCCGCCGGTCGGCCGGCCCGGCGGGCGACGCGGGCGACGATGCCACGGCACTGGATCGGTCGTCGGGCACCGGCGCCGGCACCGATGCCGTACGAGGCACCGGCGACGACACCGATGCCGTACGAGGCACCGGCGACGCAGCGAATGGCCGCAACGGCTCCGACACCGCCGACACCGCCGGCCCCGCCAGCCGTACGTCGCCGGTCGCCGCGCCGCCGGCCCGCCCGTCGGCGGCCCTGGTCGACGGCACCGACCAGTTCGAGGTGCTGAAACTGCCGAAGAGCCGCACCTCGCCGCTGCCGCCGACGGATTCGCCGACGGAGAAGTGACCGTGCGGGTCCCCGGGGTGCCGGCCCCGGGGACCCGCGGCGACCCGTCGCGCAGATCACACTTCGTCCACTGTCCGGTTTCCGGTCGGTAAGGTGTCGGTACGTGTCCTCACCGTTAGCGGTCCTTACCGGAAACCGGGATTTCCGCCGGCTGCTCCTCGCCGAGCTGGTCGTCTTCGGGGCGGACTGGTTCGTCATGGTGCCGCTGGTGGTGCTGCTGCCGGAGCTGACCGGCAGCGGCGTCTGGGGCGCTCTGGTGCTCGCCGTGGACACCGGCATCCACGCCCTGATGTTGCCGTTCACCGGTACGCTCGCCGACCGCTTCGACCGCCGTCGGATCCTGATCGCCGCGAACCTGGCCGCCGTCGTCGCGGTGCTGTTGCTGCTGGCCGTGCGCACCCCGGGTACCGCCTGGTTGGCGTTGTTCGCCATCGCGTCGCTCGCGGTGGCGAAGTCCTGCTACTCGCCGGCCGCCCAGGCCGCGCTACCAAACGTGGTCTCGGCGGCGGAGCTGCCCGCCGCCAACGTCTTCGCCGGTTCCGCGTGGGGCACCATGGCGATCGTCGGCGCGTCGCTGGGCGGGCTGATCAGCGCGGCGCTCAACCCGTACGCGTGCTTCTGGATCGCCGCCGCGGCGCTGCTGCTGGCGGCGGTGGTCACCATGTCGATCCGCCGGCCGATGCAGGCTCCGCGCGACGCCACGCTGCCGGCACCCCGGACGCTGACCGCGATCCGGGAGGCGCTGGCCTACATCGGTGGCCGTCCGCAGGTGCTCGCCCTGGTGACCGCGAAGAGCGCGGTCGGCCTCGGCAACGGCGTACTCACGTTGTTTCCGCTGTTGGCCGGGGTGTACGGGGTCGGCGCGATCGGCACCGGCCTGCTGTTCGCCGTGCGGGGTGCTGGCGCGGTCATCGGGCCGCTGCTGACCCGCCCGGTGCTGAACCGGCGGTCCTGGCTGCTCACCGGGTTGGCCGCGTCGATGTCGGTGTACGGGCTGTCCTACGCCAGTATCTCGCTGGTCACCTGGTTCCCGCTGGTGCTCACCCTGGTCTTCCTTGCGCACCTGGGCGGCGGCAGCAACTGGGTGCTGTCCAACTACGCCCTGCAGGCGGTGGTGCCGGACCGGCTGCGCGGCCGGGTCTTCGCCACCGATCTGATGCTCGCCACCCTGTCGATCTCGGTGAGTCAGTTGATTGTGGCCAGTGTGATCGACACTCTGGACACCCGGATCATCCTGGCGACGTGTGGTCTGGTGACCGTCACCTATGCGATCGGCTGGCGGCTGGCGACCCGGCGGCTGGGCTCGGTGGTTGCGGCCAATCGCTAGCATCGTGATATCACTTTGATAGCGAGCTGGTGGTGGAGGGAACGAGCATGGAACGAGCCGTGTTCCGGAGGTCGGGATTCGTGGTGATCGGCGGCCTGGTGGTGCCAGGTCTGCTCGGCCTGGCGGTGGTGGCGCCCGGCATCAATTCGGTGGCCGACGTGGATGTCTGGATGGCCGTCGCCGCCGTGGTCTACGCCGGGGTCATCGCGCTGGCCGCCACCGGGTTCACCGTGGTCAACCCCAACGAGGCGCAGGTGGTGCAGTTCTTCGGTCGCTACCTCGGCTCGATCCGGGTCGCCGGCCTGCACTGGACCTGGCCGTTGACCGTCCGGCGCAAGGTCACCCTGCGGGTGCGCAACTTCGAGACCGACCGGCTCAAGGTCGCCGACGCCGACGGCAACCCGGTCGAGATCGCCGCCGTCGTGGTGTGGCGGGTGGTCGACTCGGCGAGCGCCGTCTTCGCCGTCGACGACCACGTCGAGTACGTGGCCGTCCAGGCCGAGGCCGCCGTCCGGCACCTGGCCACCAGCTACCCGTACGAGGCGCACGACGCTGGGCGGGCCAGCCTGCGGGACAGTACGGTGGTCGCCGACGAGCTGACCGAGGAGTTGCGGGAGCGGGTCGAGCTGGCCGGCGTGGAGGTGCTGGAGTCCCGGGTCACCCACCTCGCGTACGCCCCCGAGATCGCCCACGCGATGCTCGCCCGGCAGCAGGCCGCCGCCGTCGTCGCGGCCCGGTTCCGGATCGTCGAGGGCGCCGTCGGCATGGTCTCCAACGCGTTGGAACGGTTGGCCGACGAGCACGTGGTCGACCTCGACGAGGAACGCAAGGCCCAGATGGTCGCCAACCTGCTGGTGGTGCTCTGCGGCGACCGGGCGGTGCAGCCGGTGGTGAACACCGGGTCTCTCTACAGCTGAGGCGGTCCACGGCTGATGGCCGAACGCAAGAAGCTGCTGTTGCGGCTCGATCCGGCGGTCCACGAGGCGATTGCCAAGTGGGCCGCCGACGACCTGCGCAGCGTCAACGCCCAGATCGAGTACGCGCTGCGGTTCGCGCTGCGCGCCGCCGGCCGGACACCCGGATCGGGCCGGACATCCGGATCCGATCGGGCAACTGGATCGGGCCCGTCGGCCGACGGCCCGGACCGGCCGTCGGCGCCCTGACACCGGGCAACCGACCAGGACCTAGCATGGGGCGATGGGTATCAGCTTCGTTCCCGGGCCGGTGACCGTGCGGGTCCCGGCCACCAGCGCCAACCTCGGCCCCGGGTTCGACGCGCTCGGGTTGGCGCTCGGTCACCACGACGAGGTGACCGCCCGGGTGGTGCCCGCCGGCTGCCGGGTCGAGATCTCCGGCGAAGGATCTGGCGAGTTGCCGCTCGACGGCGGCCATCTCGTCGTCCGCGCCATGCACGCCACCTTCGACGAGCTCGGCGGCCGGCCGGCTGGCCTGGCGTTGAGCTGCGTGAACCGGATCCCCCAGGCACGCGGCCTGGGTTCGTCGTCGGCGGCGATCGTGGCCGGCGTACAGCTGGCCCGAGGGCTCGTCGTCGGCGGGACGCAGCTGCTGGACACCGCCGCCGCGCTGCGGATCGCCGCCCGGTTGGAGGGCCACCCGGACAACGTGGCACCCTGCCTGCTCGGCGGGTTCACCATCGCCTGGACCGAGGCGTCCGGGTCGCGGGCGGTGTCGGTGCCAGCGCATCCGGCGGTGTCGCCGACTGTCTACGTACCCAGTAACCGGGGTCTGACCGAGGCGGCGCGGGCGGCGCTGCCCGCTCAAGTCCCGCACGCGGACGCCGCGTTCACCGCCGGCCGGGCCGCCCTGCTGAGCCATGCGATCACTGCCGACCCGACGCTGTTGCTGGCCGCGACCGAGGACCGGTTGCACCAGGCCTACCGGGGTCCATCGATGCCGGCCAGTGCGGAACTGGTCCGCCGCCTGCGGGCGACCGGTGTGGCCGCGGTGATCAGTGGGGCGGGTCCGAGCGTCCTGGCGTTGACCGAAGTCCCGGCCGACTTCTGTCCGGGAATGGACTGGCAGACTCACTTGTTTGCGGTAGACGTTGCCGGAGCCCGGATCGAAGGCGCTATAGTAGGACACGCCGAGCGGGACCCTGTTGCTGCAGGTCGGAAGAGTTGACTACGCTCTAGGCCAAGCACAGCCGCGAAGCACGCGATCTCCTGCGGGGCGGCGCACCCCCGAAGCTATCGGCGGTAAGCCCGTCTCACCCCTGCCTAGGTCACCGCCGAACCGCAGTCTTCACGGATCGCTGCAGATGTCGAGAGCTGCCCACCGAGGCTGGTGAAGCGGGCTCGGCAGAGCTGCGCGAAGACTCCCGCGACGTGTCATGCGAGGCGGGTGCACCGAGGCCGCCCGGCTACCTAGCGTCTTGACCCGGGTTGCCCGGCCTATCGAGGGAAGGAATCCATTGAGCGACACCACCGACGTGACGTCGGATGTCTCCAACGTCGCTGACGACACCACCGCTGCTCCTGCCCGCCGTCGGCGGTCCGGCACCGGGCTGTCCGCGATGCTGCTGCCGGAGTTGCAGAGCCTCGCCGCGTCGCTCGGCATCTCCGGCACCGCCCGGATGCGCAAGAGTGAGCTGATCACCGCGATCACCGAGCGCCAGGCCGGCGGGGGCGCCCCACGGCCGCGCGCCGAGGTCGCGGCGGCGACCGCACCCCCTCGGGAGGAGGTCCGCGCCGAGGTCCGTCCTGAGGCCGAGCGGCGTGACAGCGGCGACGGTGAGCAACTCGCCATCGTTGACGAGCCGGCCCGCGAGCGCAGCACCCGCCGGGGCCGTCGGTCGGCAGCCGAGTCGCGTACCGACGAGACCGCGACCACGCAGACCACGCAGACCACGCCGACTGAGTCGGGCGAGCGGGCCGAGCGTGGCGGTGACGGTCGGGACAACCGTGGCGAGCGGGCCGAGCGTGGCGGTGACGGCCGGGGTGGTCGCGACCGCAGCGACCGGGGTGACCGGGGTGACCGTAACGACCGGGGTGACCGCAGCGAGCGGAACCAGCGGGACAACAACAACGACGACGACGACAACGAAGGCGGCGGTCGGCGCAGCCGACGCAGCCGGTTCCGCGACCGTCGGCGGCGGGGGGACCGCGGTGACGGCGACGGTGGTGGCGGCCGGGAGCCGCAGGTGACCGAGGACGACGTACTCGTCCCGGTGGCCGGCATCCTCGACGTGCTGGACAACTACGCGTTCGTGCGTACCACCGGCTACCTCTCCGGGCCCAACGACGTCTACGTCTCCATGTCGCAGGTCAAGAAGCACGGTCTGCGGCGCGGTGACGCGGTCACCGGCGCGGTGCGCGCCACCCGCGAGGGTGAGCAGCGTCGCGACAAGTACAATCCGCTGGTCCGGCTGGACACCATCAACGGCATGGAGCCGGAGGAGGCCCGGCGGCGTCCCGAGTTCTACAAACTCACGCCGCTGTACCCGCAGGACCGGTTGCGGTTGGAGACCGAGCCGCACATCCTCACCACCCGGGTCATCGACCTGGTGATGCCGATCGGCAAGGGGCAGCGGGCGCTGATCGTCTCCCCGCCCAAGGCGGGCAAGACGATGGTGCTGCAGGCGATTGCCAACGCCATCACGCACAACAACCCCGAGTGCCACCTGATGGTGGTGCTGGTCGACGAACGCCCGGAAGAGGTCACCGACATGCAGCGGTCGGTGAAGGGTGAGGTCGTCGCGGCCACGTTCGACCGGCCGCCGCAGGACCACACCACGGTCGCCGAGCTGGCCATCGAACGCGCCAAGCGGCTGGTGGAGCTGGGCCACGACGTCGTCGTGCTGCTCGACTCGGTGACCCGGCTGGGCCGCTCGTACAACCTGGCCGCGCCGGCCAGCGGGCGGATCATGTCCGGTGGTATCGACTCGACGGCGCTGTACCCGCCGAAGCGGTTCCTCGGCGCGGCCCGCAACATCGAGAACGGCGGTTCGTTGACCATCCTCGCCACCGCACTGGTGGAGACCGGATCCATGATGGACACGGTGATCTTCGAGGAGTTCAAGGGGACCGGCAACGCCGAGCTCAAGCTGGACCGCAAGATCGCCGACAAGCGGGTGTTCCCGTCGATCGACATCCACCCGTCCGGCACCCGTAAGGAGGAGATCCTGCTCGCGCCGGAGGAGCTGGCGATCACCCACAAGCTGCGCAAGGTGCTCCACTCGCTGGACTCCCAGGCGGCGCTGGACCTGCTGCTGGACCGGCTCAAGCAGAGTCGGACCAACATCGAGTTCCTGATGCAGATCGCGAAGTCGACGCCGGGGGAGTGACCCTGGCACCGGTCGCCCCGCGCGGTCGGGAATCCGGCAGGTCCGTCGGGCGTTGCGTCCGGCGGTGTTCGTGACGGTCGCGGTGGGCGGTTCGCTCCGCCCACCGTGACCCGCCGCCACGGCCCGTGGCAGACTGACAACAGGCCAGGTTCCGGTTCACGCCAGAGTCGGCCCGCGCAACGGCGCGGCCGATGTCGACGGCGACCCGGCGACCGACGAAGAGAGGACCATCCGTGAAGAAGGACATTCACCCGGAGTACGTGACCACCGAGGTCACTTGCTCCTGCGGCGCATCGTTCACCACCCGCAGCACCGCACCCGGCGGCAAGATCCACGCTGAGACCTGCAGCGCCTGCCACCCGTTCTACACCGGCAAGCAGCGCGTCCTCGACACCGCCGGCCGGGTCGCCAAGTTCCAGCAGAAGTACGCCAAGGCGAAGGCCAACAAGGCCAAGTAGCTGTGCACGCGGCGCCCGCTTCCGACCGAGGTCGGGGGCGGGCGCCGCGGTGTCTGGACGGTCCTGGTCTGTTCAACCCGGATGAAGGAGTACTTGTATGAGCAGCGAGCGCCTGGCCGGGCTCCTCGACGAGTACGCCGAGCTGGAGAAGCAGCTGTCTGATCCGGCGATCCACGCGGACCAGACCACCGCCCGCCGGGTCGGTCGCCGGTTCGCCGAGCTGGCCCCGCTGCACAAGGCCGCCGGCGAGCTCGCCCAGGCCCGGGCCGACCTGGCCGCCGCCCGGGAGCTGGCCGGCGAGGACCCGGCGTTCACCGTCGAGGCGGAGGCAATCGCCGCCAGCCTGCCCGACCTGGAGGCCCGCCTCGCCGAACTGCTGATCCCCCGGGACCCCCACGACGCCAAGGACGTCATCGTCGAGATCAAGGCGGGCGAGGGCGGCGAGGAGTCGGCGCTGTTCGCCGGCGACCTGCTCCGGATGTACCTGCGGTACGCCGAACGGCGCGGCTGGCAGGTCGAGGTGCTCGACTCGCAGGATTCCGACCTCGGTGGGGTCAAGGACGTCTCGCTCGCGATCAAGTCGCGGGGGATGCCCGAGGGCGGCAACGGCGTCTGGTCCCGGCTCAAGTGGGAGGGCGGCGTGCACCGGGTGCAGCGGGTGCCGGTCACCGAATCGCAGGGCCGGATCCATACCAGCGCCGCCGGGGTGCTGGTGCTGCCGGAGGCCGAGGACGTCGAGGTCAACGTCGACCCGAACGAACTACGCGTTGACGTTTTCCGCTCCTCCGGCCCCGGCGGCCAGTCGGTCAACACCACCGACTCGGCGGTGCGGATCACCCACCTGCCGACCGGCATCGTCGTCTCCTGCCAGAACGAGAAGAGCCAGCTGCAGAACCGGGAGCAGGCGATGCGGATCCTGCGCGCCCGGTTGCTCGCCGCCGCCCAGGAACAGGCCGACGCGGCGGCCTCCGACGCCCGACGCTCCCAGGTGCGTACGGTCGACCGGTCCGAGCGGGTGCGCACCTACAACTACCCGCAGAACCGGATCACCGACCATCGGATCGGCTACACGGCGTACAACATGGACCTGGTGGTCGGCGGGGAGCTTGACGGCGTCCTTGACGCGCTCGCCGAGGCGGACCGGGCCGCCCGGCTGGCCGGTGACGCCGAACTGACCCGCCGCTGACCGACGCCACACCGGCACCGGCCTGACGGTCAGCGCACCGGATGGGGCCGTTGCCGGGCCTCGCGCATCTGCCGGGCGGCCACCTCGAAGGCCCGGCTGAGCGCTTCGCGCAACCCTGGACCGGAACCGCTGATCTCGGCGTAGCCGACGCTGATCCCGACCGGAGTGCCAGGTACCAGCGACTCCCACTCCTCACCGGCCACCGCGGCGGTGATCCGGCGGGCCACGTCGGCCGCCTCGGCCGGGCCGGCGCCCGGCAGCACCACCACGAACTCGTCGCCGCCGTACCTGGCCACGAAGTCACCCCGGCGCATCACCCGGTTGATCACCCCGGCGACCCGTTGCAGCACCAGGTCACCGGAGTGGTGGCCGTGCACGGTGTTGACCGACTTGAAACCGTCCAGGCCGCAGACCATCACCACGGCCCGATCGCCCCGGCCGGCCATGTCGGTGACGTAGAGGTCGAGGTGGCGGCGGCTGGCCAGCCCGGTCAACGGGTCGGTCAGCGCCTCCTGGGTGTACTGCGCGGCGGAGCGACGCATCTCCTCCTGGTCCAGCCGGGCGGCGATGCCGTCGACGTACATGTCGCGCAGCCGGTCGTTGCGCCGGGTAGCCAGCCGGAACGCGTACCGGTCGGCGTCATGCGCGGCGGCGTGGTCGCCGGCCCGGGTGTGCGCGACGCTGCGCAGCCGGGCCGTCTCGGCGGCACCTAGTGTCTCGGCGGAGACCACCGCCGCGGACAGTCGGGTCAACGCCTCCGCCGGCCGGTCCGCCGCGATGGTCAGGCAGACCACCCCGAGCTGGCGCAGGTCGCGGGCGCGGGCACTGTCGCCGCCGTCGATCATCAACCGGGTCGCCTCCGGGGCACCGGCGGGCAGCTGGGCCGGCTCACCGAGTGCGGCCAGCCGGGCCAGGGCGTACCCGTAGGCCACCCGGCTGCTCGGGCGCAGCAGCCTGGCCCGGTCGGCGTGCACGAACTTCGCCAGGTCGCTGCCGATGTCGCGGAGCACCCGCAGGCAGCCGTCGGTGTCTCCATGATGGTCCAACGCGACGGCGTTGCGCAGCCGGATGCCGGGCGCGGCGAAGGTCTCCTCTGGAATGCCGGTGGCGTTGGCGAGCTGCCGGGCGTGCTCGATGGCGCTCAACGCGTACCCGTGGAAACTGAGGTAGGAGTAGGCCATCGCCAGGTCGTGCCAGCCCCAGGCGGTTTCCCGGTCCACGTCGGTGGCGGCGCCGAGCGCCCGCGCACTGTGCACCAGATGGGTGACACACCGGTCGAACGCGCCCTGCTGGTGGGCGGCGAGCGCGGCCAACGCGTGCAGGTGGCCGTGCAGGTACGGCTCGCTGACGTCCCGGGCGGCCTCGAACGCCCGGTCGACGGCCACCGTGTACTCGGCGGACCGGCCGAGGTTGAGCAGCGCGGAGAGCCGCTGCACCAGCGCGTCGGCCCGAACGTACCGGTTGCTGGTGCTCCGGATCACCTGCTCGAAGGCGACACAGGCTTCGGCTGAGCGGCTGCCTTCCATCAGCGCCCGGGCCTGCATCAGCGCCTCGGCCTGGTCGGTGAGCCGGTCGAGCCAACCCACGCACAACCTCCCTGGAGCCCGCTGGAATCTGGCGGAGCACACACCCGACCCGATCCGCGACCTGTTCTGCGGACGCCCGGGTGGACGCACCATGATTATGTCGTGAACCACTTGCCAGAGAACACCTCCGGATTGCCGGATCGGACGCCGGTCCGAGCCGCAGTGGCCGCCGCGGCCGCCCGGCTGGCCGCCGCCGGTGTCGCCGCCGCCCGGGTCGACGCGGAGCTGATTGCCGCCTCGGTGCTGGACATTCCGCGTGGCCGGCTGGCATTGAGCGGCGACTTCGACCAGGCCGACATCGGCAGGTTTCACAGTCTGGTGACCCGCCGGGCGGCTGGAGAACCGGTGCAGCACCTCACTGGATCGGCACCGTTTCGTTATCTGGAGCTCGCGGTGGGGCCGGGGGTCTTCGTGCCCCGGCCGGAGACCGAACTGCTCGCCGGAGCGGGCGTTGACGCGCTGCGTGACCAGCCCGGCGGGGCGGTGGTCGTCGACCTGTGCAGCGGCAGTGGCGCGGTGGCACTGGCGGTCGCGCACGAGGCTCCGACGGCGCGGGTGGTCGCGGTTGAACGCTCGGCGGACAGCCTGCGCTGGCTGCGTCGCAACGCCCGTCGACAGGCCGCCGCCGGGGACCGGCCGATCGAGGTGCTGGCCGGCGACGTCCGGGATCCGGGCCTGCTCGGCGAGTTCGCCGGCCGGGTGGACGTGCTGCTGTGTAACCCGCCGTACGTACCGGACGGCACCCCGGTGGCGCCGGAGGTCGCCAGGCATGACCCGGCCGAGGCGGTCTTCGGCGGGCCGGACGGCCTGGCGGTCATCCGACCGGTGGTGCACCGCGCCGTGAACCTGCTGCGTCCCGGCGGGCTGTTCGGGGTCGAGCACGACGATGGTCACGCCGCCGCCGTCGTCGCGTTGGTCGTAGCCGACGGCCGTTTCGACGCCGTCACCAGCCATCACGATCTGGCCGGCCGGCCGCGCTTCGTGACCGCCCGCCGGGCGGGCTGACGGCAGCTGGAGGTGATCGGTGCGGATCAGCGGGCGGGCACGTGGCAGACTGGCACACCGTGATGCTCTATGACTGCCGGTCCGCCGCCGACCGTGACAAAGGCATCGCCGCGGCGATCGAGGCGGTCAAGAACGGCGAGCTGGTCGTGCTGCCGACCGACACCGTGTACGGCGTCGGCGCCGACGCCTTCACCTCGTACGCGGTCACCGCGTTGCTCAACGCCAAGGGGCGGGACCGGCAGATGCCGCCGCCGGTGCTGGTCGGTTCCCGGCACACCCTCGACGGGCTGGTGCTGATCCTGCCGCAGCCCGCCCGCGACCTGGCCGACGCCTTCTGGCCGGGGGCGCTCACCATGATCGTCGAGCACGCGCCCAGCCTGAACTGGGATCTGGGGGACACCGACGGCACTGTCGCGGTCCGGATGCCGCTGCATCCGGTGGCGCTGGAGGTGCTGCGGGAGACCGGCCCGATGGCGGTCTCGTCGGCGAACAAGACCGGCCGGCCGCCGGCGGTGACCGCTGCCGAGGCCCGGGACCAGCTCGGCTACTCGGTGCGCGCGTACCTGGAGGCCGGCCCGTGTCCCGACCCCGTGCCCAGCACCATCGTCGACCTCACCGGCGACGTGTCCCGGGTGGTCCGCGACGGCGCGATCCCGATCGAGAAGCTGCGTGACGTGGTCCCGGACATCATCGGTACGGAGTCCTAGTGCCGCCGTTCACCGTCCTTCATGTCTGCATGGGCAACATCTGCCGTTCGCCGATGGCCGAGCGGCTGCTGGTGCTGGCGCTCGAGCAGCGGCTGGACCGCCTCGGTCCGGCCGTCGCGCCGCCGGTCGAGGAGCTGTTGCACAGCCACAGCGCCGGCACCGGCGGTTGGCACGCCGGCGAGGAGATGAACCCACCGGCGGCCCGCCAGGTGCTAGCTCGGGGCGGGCAGGTTGACGGCTTCGCCGCTCGTAAGCTGCGGTCCGACCAGATCGACGCCGCCGATCTGGTCCTCACCGCCACCGCCGACCAGCTCGAGTACGTGCTCGCGTTGCGCCCGGATGCCGCCGAACGCACCTTCGTGCTCGGCGAGTTCGGCCGGTTGCTGCCGGCGGTGGACGCGGCCGGGCTGCCCGGTGCCCGGTCGGGTCCGGACGCGGCGGTCACCCCGGAGGCGATGCACGCCCGGGGCGCGGCACTGGTCGCCGCGGTCGCCGCGGTCCGGTCCGGCGCCGGTCCGCAGCCGGGGGACGATCTGGACGACCCGTGGGGGCGCGGCGACCACACCTTCGCCCGGGTGGCCGACGAGATCGAGGAGACGGTGGGAGCGCTCGGCGTGGCGCTGCTGCCCTGAGATCGGCGGGGCGGGCAGAGGATGCAGGCGGAGGTCGTCCGGTGATGCGCAGTCGGCTGCGGCACCTGCCGGTGCCGTCGATGGTGTCGGCGGTGCTGCTGGTGGTGCTCGCCGGGGTCGGCGGCTGGCTGGACGGAGTCCCGGGGGCGGTCGGCGCCGTCGTCGGTGTCGCGCTGGTGGCGGCCAGCTATGTGGCCTCCAGCCTGGCGCTGGCCTGGGCGGACTCGGTGCATCCGCGGATGGTGCTCAGTGTGGGCCTGCTCACCTACAGCTTGAAGTTCGCGCTGCTCGGGGTGGCGGTGTTCGCGGTGGCGGCGTCGGACTGGCCGGGGCAGCGGATGCTGGCGGTGGCGATCATCGTGGCCACAGTGGGATGGATCACGGCCCAGGTGTGGTGGACCTTCCGGGCCCGGATCCCGTACGTGGAGATCGACCCGCGTTGACCCTCCGGCAATCCCGGGTGTACGCCCGGCCGGTGGGCCGGCGGCGAGGATCACCAGTTTTCGCGAAGATTTGTCGGATTTGACCTACGCTGAGGTCGGGATCGCCGGTCATGTGGGGAGTGCATACCGACCAGGGCGGAAGAGGAGTAGCGTGTGCACCCATCTGACGTGCCACCGGGTCGCCCACACAACGAGGGTTGTGCGGGGGGTGACGCACAGCCTCCATCGTTGCCCTGATATGTTTCCGGCGTCATGGCCGGTGAACCACCTTCCGAACCCGCAGGTCCCTCGGGGGCCGACACCGGGTTTGCCGCGATCGGCTACCTGCTCGGCGGGATGGCCGTGTGGGGCGGTGCGGGGTGGCTCGTCGACCGTTGGCTGGACCTGCCCAACGTCGGGCTGCTGATCGGGCTGATCGGCGGGACGGCGGCCGGGGTCTACCTGACCGTTAAGAAGCTGGGCGCGTGAACCAGGCCCGACCAACGGAGGATGCGCGTTGATTGAGCAGCCGACCGTTCTCGCCGCGGAGTTCCCTCCCGGCGTGGATGCCTTCGACTTCCGCAGTCTGATCCCCGGGTTGGACGGCACCGCCTGGGCGGCCGCCTTCACCAAGATCACACTGCTGCTCTGGATCGCCGCCGCGCTGGTGATGATCTTCTTCCTGGTCACCTACCGCAGCCCGAAGCTGGTGCCGACCAAGGGCCAGTGGCTGGCCGAGTCGGTGTACGGCATGGTGCGCGACAACATCGCCCGGGACGTCATCGGCCGGGACGGGGTGCGGTTCGCGCCCTACCTGACGGTGCTGTTCTGCTTCATCCTGCTGAACAACCTCTGGGGCATCGTCCCGTTCGCCCAGATCTCGCCGATGTCGCACATCGCCTTCCCGATGGTGCTGGCGTTGGTCAGCTGGCTGCTCTACATCGGCCACGGCATCGCCAAGTGGGGTTTCGTCGGTTACGTCAAGCACGTCTGCTGGGTCTCCGGCGCGCCGCTGTGGGTGCAGCCGATCCTGGTGCCGATCGAGTTCGTCTCGAATCTGATCCTGCGGCCCGTCACGCTGTCGGTCCGACTTTTCGCCAACATGTTCGCTGGCCACATGATCCTGCTGGTCTTCACCCTCGGCGGCGTGGCGCTGTTCCAGGCCGACAGCCTGTTTATCAAGCCCATCGCGGTGCTGAGCTGGGGCATGGCGATCGTGATGACCTTCTTCGAGTTCGGCATCATGGTTCTCCAGGCGTACGTGTTCACCCTGCTCAGCGCGACCTATCTGCAGCACTCCCTGGCCGAGTCGCACTGATTCCGCCTCCCTCGACCGATACACGTCCACGGGTCAGCCGCGTGGACGACAACTGAAACATTCACCTAAACGTGCGCGTGACGGACACGCGTTCAACGCAGGAGGAAAACAACCATGGAGATCACCGGCAGCCTGAACGCCATCGGCTACGGCATCGCCGCCCTCGGCCCCGGTATCGGCGTCGGTCTGGTGTTCGCCGCCTACATCCAGGCGACCGCCCGCCAGCCGGAGAGCGCCGGCCTGACCCGGGTCTACATGTTCATGGGCTTCGCCGTGATCGAGGCACTCGCCCTGCTCGGTCTGGTGCTCGCGTTCGCGCTCAACTGACCCGGCCGGCATCCGGTGAGCCGACGGGCTCACCGCGTCTGACTCGGTGACCGGTTGCGTGAGCGCCGGTCCGGGCGAAGGGAAGTGTCCATGTACGAAGAAGTCACGTACATCGCCGCGGAAGAGGGCGGGAACATCCTGCTCCCGCCGCTGTCCGAGATCATCGTCGGCCTGATCGCCTTCGGTCTGCTCGTCGCCGTACTGCTGAAGTTCGTGTTCCCGCGGATGGAAGCGATGTACCAGGCGCGGGTCGAGGCGATCGAGGGCGGCATCAAGCGGGCCGAGGCCGCCCAGGCCGAGGCGAACCAGCTGCTGGAGCAGTACAAGGCCCAGCTGGCCGAGGCGCGTACCGACGCGGCCCGCATCCGTGACGACGCCCGGGCCGACGCCGAAGGGATCCGGCAGGACATCCTCGCCAAGGCGCGGGAGGAGTCCGACCGGATCATCGCGGCCGGCAAGGAGCAGCTCGCCGCCGAGCGGCAGACCATCATCCGGGAGCTGCGCGCCGAGGTCGGCACGCTCGCGGTCGACCTGGCCGGCCGGATCGTCGGGGACGCGCTCGCCGACGAGGCCCGCCGTAAGGGCACCGTCGAGCGGTTCATGGCCGACCTGGAGAACGCGGGGGCCCGCTGATGCAGTCCGCCACCAGCCGGGAGTCCTACGCAGCGGTGACCGAGCGACTGGTCGACTACGTCGCCGGTGCCGCCCCGACGGCGGTCGCGACCACGGCCGACGAGATCCTCTCGGTGGCCGACCTGCTGCGCCGTCAGCCCCGGCTGCGGCGGGCGCTGGCCGACCCGGCCCGGCCCGCCGACGACCGGACCGGGCTGCTGCGCGGCCTGTTCGGGGGGAAGATCGGCGCGGACAGCCTCGACCTGCTCGACGCGGTCGTCGCAGCCCGCTGGTCGGTGCCGTCGGAGCTGCTTGACGCCACCGAGCGACTCGGCGTCGACACGGCACTGGCCGGTGCCGAGTCGGCCGGCGAGCTGGCCGAGGTGGAGGACGAGCTGTTCCGGTTCGGCAAGATCATCGACGGCGACCCGCAGCTGGGTGCCGTGGTCGGTGACGTCGCCGTGCCGGCCGACCGGCGGGTCGAACTGGTCCGCACGCTGCTCACCGGAAAGGCGCTGCCGGCCACGGTGCGCCTCGCCGAGCAGGCGGTCCGGGGCTTCGGCGGGCGATCCGTCGGTGCCGGGCTGGGCCGGCTGGTCGAGCTGGCCGCTGCCCGGCGGGACCGTCAGGTCGCGCATGTCACGGTCGCCGCACCACTGACCCAGCCCGAGGAGCAGCGGCTGGGCGCCACGTTGGCCGAGATGTACGGTCGGGAGGTGTCCGTCAAGTTGACGGTCGACCCCGCCGTACTTGGCGGGATGAGCGTACGGATCGGTTCCGACCTGTACGACGGCACCGTTCGGCGCCGCCTCATCGACACTCGCAAGGCGCTCGCTGGGCGCTGATTCAGTCCATGCCGTTCCGGGTTCATCCGGGCCACTAGACATAGAGGAAGCAGAGGATGGCCGAGCTGACCATCTCGTCGGACGAGATCCGTGGTGCCCTAGAACGCTACGTCTCCTCCTACACGCCGGAGCTGTCTCGCGAAGAGGTCGGCACCGTGGCGGACGCCGGGGACGGCATCGCCCACGTCGAGGGCCTGCCCTCGGCGATGGCAAACGAACTGCTGGAATTCGAGGACGGCACGCTGGGCGTGGCGTTGAACCTCGACGTACGTGACATCGGTGTGGTCGTCCTGGGCGACTACGCCGGCATCGAGGAGGGTCAGCGCGTCAAGCGCACCGGCCGGGTGCTCTCCGTCCCGGTCGGCGACGCCTTCCTGGGCCGGGTGGTCAGCGCGCTCGGTGAGCCAATCGACGGCCTCGGCGACATCACCAACGACGGCTTCCGCGAGCTGGAGCTGCAGGCGCCGAACGTGATGGCCCGCCAGTCGGTGTCCGAGCCGCTGCAGACCGGTATCAAGGCGATCGACGCGATGACCCCGATCGGTCGCGGCCAGCGGCAGCTGATCATCGGCGACCGCAAGACCGGTAAGACCACCGTCGCGCTGGACACGATCCTCAACCAGCGGGCCAACTGGGAGTCCGGCGACCCGGCCAAGCAGGTGCGCTGCATCTACGTGGCGATCGGGCAGAAGGCTTCCACCATCGCCTCGATCAAGGGCGTGCTGGAGGAGCACGGCGCGATGGAGTACACCACCATCGTCGCCTCGCCCGCCTCCGACCCGGCCGGCTTCAAGTACATCGCCCCGTACACCGGGTCGTCGATCGGCCAGCACTGGATGTACGCCGGCAAGCACGTGCTGATCGTCTTCGACGACCTGAGCAAGCAGGCCGAGGCGTACCGCGCGGTGTCGCTGCTGCTGCGCCGTCCGCCGGGTCGTGAGGCGTACCCGGGTGACGTCTTCTACCTGCACTCCCGGCTGCTGGAGCGGTGCGCGAAGCTCTCCGACGAGCTGGGCGGCGGCTCGCTGACCGGTCTGCCGATCATCGAGACCAAGGCCAACGACATCTCGGCCTTCATCCCGACCAACGTCATCTCGATCACCGACGGGCAGATCTTCCTGGAGACCGACCTGTTCAACCAGGGCCAGCGGCCGGCGATCAACGTCGGCACGTCGGTCTCCCGGGTCGGTGGCGCCGCGCAGGTCAAGCCGATGAGGAAGGTCGCCGGCCGGCTGCGGCTGGACCTGGCCCAGTACCGCGAGCTGGAGGCGTTCTCCGCGCTCGCCTCCGACCTGGACAAGGCGTCGCGCAACCAGCTGGAGCGCGGTGGCCGGCTGGTGGAGCTGCTCAAGCAGCCGAACTACTCGCCGTTCCCGGTGCAGGAGCAGGTCGTCGCGGTCTGGGCCGGCACCGAGGGCAAGCTCGACGACATCCCGGTCGGTGACGTCCGGCGATTTGAGATCGAGTTTCTGGAGTACCTGCGGCACTCGCACAAGGGCACGCTGGACTCGATCGCCGCGCTCAACTGGGACGACGAGATTATCGCGACGCTGTCCGACGCGGTCGAGAAGTTCAAGCAGATGTTCCTGTCCAAGGATCCGGCGCCGATGGTGAACGAGGCACCGGCCGAGGCCCTGGAGGGCGAGCAGGAACGCGAGAGCGTCACCCGGTACGTCGCCGACGCTGACGCCGAGAAGGAATAGGGCGGTTCCGGATGCCAGCGCAGGTTCGGGTACTCCGCCAGCGGATTCGCTCGGCGAAGTCGATGAAGAAGATCACCAAGGCGATGGAGCTCGTCGCGACGAGTCGGGTCGCCAAGGCCCAGGCGCGGGTGGCGGCCTCGCTGCCGTACGCCAACGCGATCACCGGTGTGCTCACCGCGCTGGCCTCCAACGCCTCGGTCGACCATCCGCTGCTGACCGCACGTCCGACGGTGCGCCGGGCCGGCGTGCTGGTGATCACCAGTGACCGGGGCCTGGCCGGCGGCTACAGCACCAACGCGATCAAGACAGCGGAGTCGCTCATCGCGCGGCTGAAGGCCGACGGCAAGGAACCGGTGCTGTACGTGATCGGCCGCAAGGGCGTCTCGTACTACCGGTTCCGTAACCGGCCGATCGAAGCGAGCTGGACCGGCTTCTCCGAGCAGCCCGGCTTCGCCGACGCCCGCGAGGTCGGCCAGACGCTGATCGCGGCGTTCCAGCGCGGCGCGGACGACACCGACGGCGGCGGGGCCGACCAGGTGCTCGGGGTGGACGAGTTGCACATCGTCTCCACCGAGTTCAAGTCGCTGATGACGCAGACCCCGGTGCCCCGGATCCTCGGCCCGATGGAGGTCAAGGACGAGCCTAGGGACGCAGCTGGGGTGCTGCCGGCGTACGAGTTCGAGCCGAACGCCGAGGCGCTGCTCGACGCGTTGCTGCCGAAGTACATCAACACCCGGATCTACGCGGCCCTGGTCGAATCGGCGGCGAGTGAATCGGCGGCCCGGCGGCGGGCGATGAAGAGCGCCACCGACAACGCCGAGGAAATGATCGAGAAGTACACGCGGCTAATGAACTCGGCGCGTCAGGCCGGGATCACTCAGGAGATCAGCGAGATCGTCGGCGGCGCCAACGCGCTCGCGGCGGCGGGAAGTGAAGTGTGATGACTGCCTCTGTAGAAACCCAGGCAACCGGAGCGACCGCATCGGCTACCGGCCGCGTGGTCCGGGTCATCGGCCCGGTCGTCGACGCCGAGTTCCCGCGCGACGCGATGCCCGACATCTTCAACGCCCTGCACGTGGACGTCGCGCTTGCCGGCGGCGAGCGGACCCTGACCCTCGAGGTGGCCCAGCACCTCGGCGACAACGTCATCCGGGCCATCTCGATGCAACCGACCGACGGCATGGTCCGGGGCGCGGAGGTCCGCGACACCGGTGCGCCGATCATGGTGCCGGTCGGTGACGGCGTCAAGGGCCGGGTGTTCAACACCATCGGTGAGTGCCTCAACCTGGCCGAGGGGGAGACGCTGCAGGTGACCGAGCGCCGGTCGATCCACCAGAAGGCGCCGGCGTTCGCCGACCTGGAGCCGAAGACCGAGATGCTGGAGACCGGCATCAAGGTGCTCGACCTGCTCGCCCCGTACGTCAAGGGCGGCAAGATCGGCCTGTTCGGCGGTGCCGGCGTGGGCAAGACGGTGCTCATCCAGGAGATGATCATCCGGGTCGCGAACAACTTCGGTGGTACGTCGGTCTTCGCCGGCGTCGGGGAGCGGACCCGTGAGGGTAACGACCTGATCCACGAGATGACCGAGTCCGGCGTCATCGACAAGACCGCGCTGGTCTACGGCCAGATGGACGAGCCGCCGGGTACCCGGTTGCGGGTCGCGCTCGCCGCGCTGACCATGGCCGAGTACTTCCGGGACGTGCAGAAGCAGGAAGTGCTGCTGTTCATCGACAACATCTTCCGGTTCACCCAGGCCGGTTCCGAGGTCTCCACGCTGCTCGGCCGGATGCCGTCCGCGGTGGGCTACCAGCCCACCCTGGCCGACGAGATGGGCGAGCTGCAGGAGCGGATCACCTCGGTCCGGGGCCAGGCGATCACCTCGATGCAGGCGATCTACGTCCCCGCCGACGACTACACCGACCCGGCGCCGGCCACCACCTTCGCGCACCTGGACGCCACGACCAACCTGGAGCGGTCCATCTCCGACAAGGGCATCTACCCGGCGGTGGACCCGCTGGCGTCCTCGTCGCGGATCCTCGCCCCGGAGTTCGTCGGCCAGGAGCACTACGCGGTGGCCTCCGAGGTGAAGCGGATCCTGCAGAAGTACAAGGACCTGCAGGACATCATCGCCATCCTCGGTATGGAGGAGCTCTCCGAGGAAGACAAGATCACCGTCTCCCGGGCCCGCCGGATCGAGCGGTTTCTGTCGCAGAACACCTACGCGGCCGAGGTCTTCACCGGCATCAAGGGTTCGTACGTGCCGGTGAAGGACACCATCGAAGCCTTCCGCAAGATCAGTGAAGGGGAGTACGACCACTTTCCTGAGCAGGCCTTCTTCATGTGCGGTGGGCTCGACGACCTGGAGCGCAACGCCCAGGAGCTCATGAAGGGCTGACGACGGCGCCAGCCGTCGGCCTGGAGGAAGGGCTGACCCGATCTGCGCCAGACGAGCGCCCCGCCATCGCGGCGGGGCGCTCGTCGCGTTTGCCGGCGACCGGCCGGGGTACCCGACCGGCTCTGCGGCGGACGGGGGTCGAGCATGACGCAGCCGGATCGGACCCGGGCACGCCCAGCGAGGCTGAGCCGTCCGGAACGGCTGGCGCTGCTCGCCGTACTCGTCGGTCTGCTTCTCGCCGGTGGGGCCGTGGTGGTGCTGAGCCGCACCGTCGCCGACCGGTACGCGGCGGCCGTACCCACCGCGAATTTGTTCGGCGACGTCGGCGTCGGTGCCGGTGTGGACACCGGCCCGGACGACCGGCTCACCGGCCCGGTCAACCTCCTGGTGGCCGGCATCGACCGGCCGACCGACCAGCCGGAGAAGGTGCCCCGGGCCGACACCGTGCTCCTGGTGCACGTGCCGAGTGGGTTGTCCCGGGCGTACCTGATCTCGTTGCCCCGGGACCTGCTGGTGGACGTCCCGGCGTTCGGTGTCAGCGGCCACCCGGGCGGCGTCGACCGGATCAACTCCGCGATGGCGTACGGCAGCAGGGTGCCCGGTGCCGAGCACCCGGACCCGGTGACCGGCTTCCAACTGCTCGCGGCGACGGTCTCGGCCCGCACCGGGATCGACCGGTTCGACGCCGGTGTGATCGTCAACTTCGCCGGCCTGGAACGCCTGGTCGACGCGGTCGGCGGGGTACGGATGACCATCGACGCCGATGTGCGCTCGGCGCACCGCCAACCGGACGGCCGGCCGCGGCCGGGCAATCCCGACGGCCCCGGGTACGTCGGTCCGCAGGCCGAGTACAAGCAGGGGGAGCAGCGGCTCAACGGCTGGCAGGCGCTGGACTACGTCCGGCAGCGGGAGAGCCTGCCGGACGGCGACTACGGCCGGCAGCGGCACCAACGGCAACTCGTCCGGGCGTTGGCCGAGCAGGTGATCACCCGGGATCTGATCACCGAGCCGGGCCGGCTGACCGCGGTGCTGGAGGCCGCTGGCGAGGCGGTGGTGGTCGGCACCCGGGGCCGGTCGCTGGTCGACTTCGCGTTGGCGCTGCGCCGACTGCGTGCCGACGACATCGTCATGCTGGGCCTGCCGGGCGTTGCCGTCACCGACCCGGGCGGCGGGTACCAGGGGGAGCGGTTCACCGACGACGCCGACGAATGCCTCGCCGCGTTGCGGGCCGGCACTCTCGACCAGTTCGTGTTGACCCGTCCTGAACTGGTCAATCGCGAAAAGTAACGGGTGGCCCGGCGGGCACCCGGCTGGGAGTCCGCGCATCGCCCCGATTAAACTCGGGTGGTCCTCGCCATCAAAGGAGTCCGCGTTGGCCAAGCAACTGCACGTCGAACTCGTCGCCGTCGAGGAGATGGTCTGGTCCGGTGAGGCAGAGATGGTGATCGCCCGCACCACCGAGGGTGAGCTCGGCGTACTGCCCGGCCACGCGCCGATGCTCGGCCAGCTCGCCGAGCCCGGCCAGGTACGGATCACGCTGCCGGGGCGGGAGCAGCTCGCCTACGACGTCGCCGGCGGGTTCCTCTCGGTGACCACCAACGGAGTGACGATTCTCGCGGAGGAAGCCACTCCGGCCGCCCCCGCCACCGCATCCGGACACTGAGCGGGCTGCGTCGATGTCGACCATCCAATGGTTCGGGATCGGCGTACTGATCCTGCTCGCCGCGATCCTGGTGCTGTTCGTCCGGCGGGCGCTGGTCGTCCGGGTGCGCGGCACCATCAAGTTGAGCTTCCGGGTCTCCACCATGGTCGACGGCCGTGGCTGGTCGTCCGGATTCGGCCGGTTCGCCGGTGATGAGCTGCGTTGGTACCGGATGTTCAGTTTCGCGCTGCGACCCAAACGTGTGCTGTCCCGGCACGGCCTGGCCGTGGAGAGCCGGCGCAGCCCGCGTGGGCAGGAGCGGCTCGCGTTGCCGCACGACTGGGTGATCCTGCGGTGCACCAGCCACCACGCGCCGGTCGAGATCGCCATGGCGGAGTCGACGGTCACCGGCTTCAGCTCCTGGCTCGAGGCCAGCCTGCCGGGCGGGAGCTCGCGCAGCCTCGCCGCCTGACATCCAAAGGAGTATCCGGCTCTATCCGTCGGCGACGACTTCCACCTCGTAGCCGTACCGGTCGGCCAGGTACCCGGCGTAGGTGTCCGGCCCGCCCGCGTACGGATGCCGGTCGGCGAACAGCAGTGACCACCCGTGAGCCGGCGCCGCCGCGACCAACTCGTCCACCCGCTGTCTCGGCCCGGCGTGGAACGCGACGTGGTTCAGCCCCGGCGCGCACCGGTCGTGTCGCCGGTTGCTGAGCGTCGGGGACTCCTCCAACACCAGATACGTCGCGCCGTACCGCCAGGATCGGCCGGCCGGCCAGCGCTGGTACGGCTGCCAGCCAAGTTCACCCAGCAGCCAGGACCAGCCCGGTTCAGCCCCGGACAGATCGGGTATCCAGAGCTCTACGTGGTGCAGCCCGGCCATCTGCTGATCCGCGATCTTGTCGGAATCAGCGTCCGCCGCCCGGTTTCCACAGCACGTCGCCGTCCGGGTTTGCGGTTCTGGACAAGATGAACAGCAGATCCGAGAGACGATTGAGATACTTTGCCGGAAGAGCACTAGTTCGTTCCGGTTCGTGGGTTATCAGCGCCCATGCCGAACGCTCGGCCCGCCGGGCGACGGTACGGGCCACGTGCAGCAGCGCGGCACCGGGGGTACCGCCTGGCAGGACGAAGGAGTCAAGCTTGGCCAGCCGTGAGTTGTGCTCGTCGCACCACCCCTCCAGCCGGGTGACGTACGCCTCGGTTACCCGCAGCGGCGGGTACGCCGGCTCCGGCTCGACCGGGGTGGCCAGGTCGGCGCCGACATCGAACAGGTCGTTCTGGATCTGCCCGAGCATTCCGCGCAGCGTTTCGTCGAGATCGCCGAGGGCGACGGCGGCACCGAGCGCGGCATTGCACTCGTCGACGTCGGCGTACGCGCAGATGCGCAGGTCGGTCTTGGCGACCTGTTCGTTGTTGCTCAACCTGGTCGTGCCGGTGTCCCCGGCCTTGGTGTAGATGCGGGTGAGGTGGACGGCCATGAGCGACAGGGTACGGATTCTCAGCCGCGCCGGCAGCGCCACCGTCGAGCCAGCTCTGCCGCCGGCCGCGTCCGGAGACGTCATCCGGGTCGGCGGCGGTAGTCGGCTCGCCGGGACGGTGCCGGTAGAGGGCGCGAAGAACTCGGCGTTGAAACTGATGGCGGCGGCGTTGCTGGCACCGGGCCGGACGGTGATCGGCAACGTGCCGCGGATCACCGACATCGCCATCATGGCCGACGTGCTGCGCGGACTCGGCTGCGAAGTCACCATGAGCGGGTCCGACCCGCTGTCGGTTGCCGGACCGTCGTTGGTCGCCGGCTCGCGGTCGGCTGCCGGCTCGCCGCGCGCCGACACCGTGGTCATCGACGTGCCGCCGGCACCCAGCTGTCAGCCCGACGTCGATCTGGTCCGCCGGCTGCGGGCGTCGATCTGCGTACTCGGTCCGCTGCTGGCCCGGTGCGGACGCGTCACCGTCGCCCAACCGGGCGGCGACGCGATCGGCTCGCGCGGGCTCGACATGCACGTGGCCGGCCTGGCCCGGATGGGTGCCGAGATCTCCGCCGCCGACGGACTGGTCGTCGCCTCGGCCGCGCGGGGCCTGCACGGAGCGACGGTCTGGCTGGACTTCCCGAGCGTCGGCGCCACCGAGAACCTGGTGATGGCGGCGGTGCTGGCCGACGGGATCACCGAGATCGACAACGCGGCCCGCGAGCCGGAGATCGTCGACATCTGCGCGATGCTCACCGAGATGGGCGCCCAGATTGACGGCGCCGGCACCGCCACCCTGCGGATCGAGGGCGTGCCGGAGCTGCGGCCGGTCCGCCACTGCACCATCGGCGACCGGATCGTCGCCGGCACCTGGGCGTTCGCCGCCGCGATGACCCGCGGCGACGTCACGGTACGCGGCGTCGACCCGTCGTTCCTGGCTGTCGCCCTCGACAAGGTGGCGGCCTCCGGGGCCACCGTCGACACCACCGGCGACGGTTTCCGGGTACGGATGGAACGTCGGCCGAGGGCGGTGGACGTGGTCACCCTGCCGTTCCCCGGCTTCGCCACCGACCTGCTGCCGATGGCGATCGGCCTGGCCTCGGTCAGCGAGGGCGCGTCACTGGTCACCGAGAACATCTTCGACGGCCGGTTCCAGTTCGTCGACGAACTGCTGCGGCTGGGCGCGGACATCAGGACCGACGGCCATCACGCGGTGGTACGTGGCCGGGAACGGCTGGTCGGCGGCCGGGTCCGGGCGACCGACATCCGGGCCGGAGCCGGGCTGGTGATCGCCGGGCTCTGCGCCGAAGGGGTCACCGAGATCGCCGACGTGCACCACATCGACCGGGGCTACCCGAACTACGTGGCCGACCTGTGCTCGCTCGGCGTCCAGGTGCAGCGGCTGTCCGGGGCACCGGCCGGCTGACTGCTGGGTGTGCCGTACGGCCAGCGGCCGACCGCCCCTACCGGGTTAGCGATCGTTCAGGTGCGCCGGATAAGCTGCCAGCTGGCACATCCGGTCGAGGCGCGTGGACGAGGAGATGCAGAGATGGCAGGTCAGCTGGCAGTGATCGGCGCGGGGTTGATGGGCTCGGGCATCGCCCAGGTTGCCGCCCAGGCGGGCTGGCAGGTCATCCTGCGCGACCTGGACGACGCGGCGACCTCCCGGGGCGTCGCCGGCATCCGCCGGTCGCTGGACAAGTTCGCTGGCAAGGGCGCGATCAGCGCCGACGATGTCGAGTCGACGATGGGCCGGATCACCACCACTACCGAGCTGGAGGCAGCGGCCGACGCTGATGTCGTCGTCGAGGCCGTCTTCGAGCGCATCGAGATCAAGCACGAGGTGTTCCGGGCACTCGACAAGATCTGCAAGGCGGACGCCGTGCTGGCCACCAACACGTCGGCGATCCCGGTGACCCAGATCGCCGCAGTCACCGAACGCCCCGAATCGGTGGTCGGTACCCACTTCTTCTCCCCGGTGCCGATGATGAAGCTGTGCGAGCTGGTCCGCGGCTACAAGACCTCGGATGCGACCCTGGCCACCGCGAAGGCGTTCGCCGAGGAGATCGGCAAGACCTGCGTAGTGGTCAACCGGGACATCGCCGGCTTCGTCACCACCCGGCTGATCGCCGCGCTGGTCGTCGAGGCGGTCAAGCTCGTCGAGTCCGGTGTGGTCTCCGCCGAGGATCTCGACACCGCCTGCAAGCTCGGCTTCGGTCACGCGATGGGGCCGCTGGCCACCACCGACCTGACCGGGGCGGACGTGCTGCTGCACGCGGCGAAGAACATCTACGCCGACACCGCGGACGAGAAGTTCTTCCCGCCGGAGCTGCTGCAGCGCATGGTCACCGCGGGCGACCTGGGCAGGAAGACCGGCCAGGGCTTCTACAGCCACTGACATCGCCACCGGACCGAGGTTCGTGGCGAGAAGAGTAGTCATCATGTCGCTCTCTGACCTAGAGACCCTCGACCTGTTGTCCACGCCCAGCGCGCTGGAGGAGATCCGGCGTGCCGAGGCAGACCTCGCCGCCGGCCACGGCATCGACGCGGACGAACTGCTGTGCCAGCTTGCTGCCCGCGCGGAGCGCGAACAGCAGCGAGCGACGAGGCATACCGACTTTCCGTAGTGCACGCTGCCCGGCGAGCCCTGACAGAGGGGCTGCCTGTCGGCTCGCCACTGGCCGTTGCGGCGGCCGTCGACGAGTTCCTCACCGGCCTGCTGCTGGAGCGGCCTCATCCGGTCGGCAAGCCGTTGACCCGCGAGCTGACCGGTGTCGGCCGGTCGGTTCGAGGCGGCCGGCGGTGAAGGTGTAGTGCGCGTACGGGCCGTGCCGGTCACCGCAGGCCCGCAACCGGCGCCGCTGATGTTCCGCCGACAGGAGCCGGTCTGCCGGGTGCGGGTACCAGATCGCCACGCCGTCGCAGTGCCCGACCACGTCGACGATGCCGTGCCGGACGGCGTACTCCAGCTCGGCGGCGAAGAACCGGTGCATCGTCAGGTACCGCAACGCGTGGTCGTTGATCAGCCAGGACACCACCGGGTCCAGTACGCACGCCTGTGCCAACAACTCGGCCAGGGGTTCGACGTCGGCGGCCGTGGCGGCCCGTACGGTCAGCGCCGGACCGCCACTGCTGCCGACGACTGGCGTCGACCCGGTCACCGGCGTGCGCCGCCCTGGTAGACGCCGTGCCGAGTGGGCGTTGCGTGCGTGGACTGCCAGCGGCGCAGCGCGTCCTTGATCCGGTCGTTCTGCTCCCAGGTGCGTTCGAGTTCGGCGTACACGATGCCAAGATCGTGAGCGACGCGGTCGAGGAACGCGGCGACCTCGCCGGGGTCGAGGCCGCGGCCGCCGCCGCGCCGGGGGACCGTCGGGAAGCGGTGGCTGCGGACCTGCCAGGGCCGGACCGGTCGGTACGCCGACCCGCGCTGATTGTGGCCGGCCGGGGTGCCGGGTGCCCGGTAGACGCCGGTGGCGCTGCCGGCGGGCCAGCTGGCCGGTGGTGTGGCGGCCATGGTGCGTCGTTGCCGGCGGACCTGCCACCGTCGCCACAGTTCACGCATCTCGTCTTCCTTCCCATTGCTCGCTGCTGCCGCTGGTGTTGCTGCTGGTTCCGCTCATCCGGGTGTCGTTGGTGGGTGGACGGGGGTGGCCCTGCCGCTTGCCGATGCCGGCAGGCCACCCCACCCCGATCGCCGCAGCCCTCCTTGGCGGTACGGCGACCAGAGCGAACCTTGGTGGCCGGGACGCCCAACGGCGTGACTCGCTGACCGGCCCGGACCGTTGTCACTCACCTGCTCATCTCTGTTCCCAACAGCCTCACTTATCACTTCGACAGTGTCAAGTCGGTAAGTGCTGAAGTAGTAACACCTTGCCGACCTACGTTCAGGTTGTGAAGCTCGTCGCCCTGGCAGACATCGCCACGATGCTCGGCGGCGTGTCGAGGACGAGGGCCGTGGAGATCGTTCGCCGGCCGGGCTTCCCCGAGCCGATCGACGTGGTGGGCAACGGCCGGATGCGCATTTGGAGCCGCGACGAGGTGGCGGCCTGGATCGCGGCCAACCGGCCGAGCCAACGCGAGGACTGACCTCGCCGGGGTCGAGGCCGCGGCCGCCGCCGGCGCCGCAGTTCACGCATCTCCTCTTCCTCCCCATTGCTTGCTGCTGCCGCTGGTGCTGCTGCGGTACGGCGACCAGGGCGAACCTTCGGGGCCGGGACGCCCAACGGCGTGACTCGCTGACCGCCCCGACCGGAGGTGACCGCCCCAAGAGCCATCCGGGAGCGTTCGCCATCAACCTACAATCGCCACCGGTTGTAGGCCAACGAGCAACGTGCAACTGGTTGAGGTTGGAGGTAGAAGCGTGATCAAATGGGCATGCCATCCGGGGAGTGTGTATGCCCAAGCAGCAGTACCAAGTTCTTGCCGACGAGCTACGAGCGAAGATTGAGTCTGGCGAGTGGCCACCGGGCACAAAGCTGCCCAGCCGCTCACAGCTCTGCCGCGAGTACGACGTCTCGGACACCGTCGTCGGCAAGGCGATGATGATCCTCCGTGCCACCGGGCTGACCGAGACCCTCGAAGGAGTCGGCGTGTTCGTGGCCGAACCAAAGTGACTGCGTGTCGGCGTTGGGCGGACAGGGGTGGCTCGGGCGGCCGTAGTTCATGATCAGGTGAGGCCTACGCACGCTAAAAAGCGAAAATAACGTGCGTAGGCCTCACCTCGATAGCGTTCGGCAGGGCGCGGATGATCATCCGCGTCAGCCGGCGGTGTGTCGGTGGCCAGTTCGGTCTTCGCTGGTGGCCAGTTGGCGGGGATATTTCTGGCCGTGGATGACTATGACTACTCAGAGCCGCCCCTGCCCGTGCACCGGCCGCCGCGCTATAACGACGTGGTGGAAACAAAGCCGACCCTTGTCGTCATCAGCGGACCACCAGGGGCCGGCAAGACGACGCTTGCCCACCTGCTCGCCCGGCGGATCGGCTGCCCGGCGATCTGCCGCGACGAGATCAAGGAGGGCATGGTCCACACTGCCGGCGGCATCATCGCCGCACCGAGCAACGAGCTGACCCTTCGGACCCTGCCCACCTTCTTCAACGTGCTGCGACTGCTGCTGACCGCTGGGGTCACCACGGTCGCCGAGGCGGCTTTCCAGGACCGCCTGTGGCGCCCCGGCCTGCAGCCATTGATCGGAATCGCCGACATCCGGGTGGTGCACTGCCGGGTCGCCGCGCAGACGGCCTTCGGCCGCGTCCAGCGACGGCAGAACGAGAACGCAACCCGGCGCGCCCACGCCGATACGTCCCTCGGTGACCATCAGACCTTTGCCGTCGGCCACCACGGCTTCCAGCCCGTCCGACTCGACGTACCCGAGATCGAAGTGGACGCCAGCGACGGCTACCGTCCTGGGCTCGACGAGATCGTCGCTTTCGTAAACGCCGGACGGTGAGCCGACCGGTCGACACCTTGCATTGTGGTCCTCGACCACGGCCAGGTGTCGGCGGTCGTGCCACCTCGCCGGGTTGGGGTGCCGGTTGAGCGTGATGCCGCAGGTACATCAAGATGCACCTGCGGCATCACGTCTTCGGCGCGCACCTTGGTGCCCCTGGCAGTCAGCCGTCGCGTTTGGTGGTCCAGCGGAACGTGGTCAGGCAGAGCACCAGGCCGATGACGCACCAGATGGCCAGCACCAGCGCGACCATGCCCAGCTCGAACGAGCCGCCCGGCTCCTGGGTGCCGAAGGACTCCGGCAGGAAGACCGAGCGCAGCCCCTGGCACATCCACTTGAGCGGGAAGAGCGCGGCGATCTGCTGCATCCAGCCGGGCAGCGAGGTGAAGACGAAGAAGACGCCGGAGGTGAACTGCAGCACCAGAGACACCGGGGTGGCCACTGCCGAGGCGCTGCGACCGCTGCGCGCCAGCGACGAGAACGCGATGCCGCACAGCGTGCAGGCGGTGATGCCGAGCACCGACACCCAGCCCAGGGTGAACCACTTGACCGCCGTGTCCGGAAGTTGCAGGTCGAACAGCAGGGTCGCCACGGCCAGCAGGAGCACCGTTTCGGCGAACCCGATCACCGCGACCATGATGACCTTGCCGGCGAAGTAGACCCATTTCGGCATCGGGGTGCCGCGCAGCCGCTTGAGTACACCCCGGTCCCGCTCGATCGGGATCTGGATGGCCAGGCTCTGGAACCCGACGGTCATCAGCCCGGTGGCGATCATGCCGGTGATGAAGTACTGGGTGAACCGGACACCGTCGGTGATCTCGCCGGTGAAGATCGACGCGAAGATCAGGATCATGATGACCGGGAAGGCCATCGTGAACACGACCGACTCGCGGCTGCGCATGAACTGCCGGATCTCCAACCGGCCCTGACGCAGCCCGAGCCGCGCCGGCCCGATCCGAGGCACGGACGACGAGGTGCCGGGGGTGCCGGCCGTCGGCGAGGTCACAGCGCCGGCGGTGCCGCCGGTGGTCGCGTTCACTTGTGTCCAATCATCCGCAGGTAGACGTCTTCCAGGGTGGGCCGGGTGACGGTCAGGCCGGGCACCTCGCCGTCGAAGCGCGCGGCCAGCTCGGCGACCAGCTTCGTCGGCGTCGCGCTCTCCTCGCGGTGCGCCGTTCCGTCGGCGGTACGCCAGGCGACGGTGGCCAGGGCGTCCCGCCGACCACCCAGCTCGGCCGGGGGTGCCACCTCGACGAGCCGGCCGGCGGCGATCACCCCGACCCGGTCGGCGAGGGCTTCGGCCTCGTCCAGGTAGTGGGTGGTCAGCAGGATGGTGGTGCCGGCACCGGCGAGTGACCGGATCAGCTCCCAGAACTCACGGCGGGCCTCCGGGTCGAAGCCGGTGGTCGGCTCGTCGAGGAAGAGCAGCTCCGGTCGGCCGACGATGCCGAGCGCCACGTCGAGGCGACGCTTCTGCCCGCCGGACAGGGTGTGGGTGCGGGCGCGGGCCTTGCCGGCCAGGCCGACCCGGTCGATCACCGCCGCCGGGTCGTCCGGTGTCGGGTAGAAGGCGGCGAAGTGGCCGACCACCTCGGCGACGGTCAACTCGTCGAACTCGCCGGTGCCCTGCAGCACGATGCCGATCCGGGAGCGCCACTGCGGCGTACCAGGGTCGGGGTCGACGCCGAGCACCCGGACCTCGCCGGCGTCGCGGCGGCGGTAGCCCTCCAGGATCTCGACGGTGGTGGTCTTGCCAGCGCCGTTCGGGCCGAGCAGAGCGAACACCTCGCCGCGCCGCACGGTCAGGTCGACCCCGTCCACCGCCGGTGTCCCGGCGTACATCTTGCGCAGCCCGCGTACCTCGATGGCCGGCGCGTCCGCCGCCTTGTCGCTCATGGCGTCAACTATCGCCCCTGCCGTGCGGGGGAAGGCGTCCGGGTGTCGTGGTGGTGACGGACACCGCTGGCGGGCTGGACCGGGCTGGTTCGCCGGTGCTACGGTTCATTACACGAGTAATGAACCAGTGAACCAGAGGTGCTCCCGTGTTCGATGATCGAAGTCCGATCTATCAGCAGATAGCCGACAAGATCAAAAACGACATCCTGAGCGGGGCGCTGCAGGAGGGCGAGCAGGTCATGTCCACCAACCAGTACGCCAGCTACTACCGGATCAACCCCGCCACCGCCGCCAAGGGCTTCCACCAGCTGATCGACGAGGGCGTGCTGTTCAAGAAGCGCGGGATCGGCATGTTCGTCAGCCCCAACGCCCGCGAGACGCTGCGCGGCCAGCGCCGCGACCGGTTCTTCACCGAGGTCGTCGACCCGATGGTCACCGAGGCCCGGATCATCGGCATCCCGTTGGCCGAGGTCGTCGCCCGTATTCAACATGCAGCAGAAGGGGAACACCAGTGACCGGCCTGGGGATCGAGACCCGCAATCTCACCGTCCGCTACGGCGACACGCTTGCCGTCGACTCGCTCGACCTCACTCTCGCCCCGGGCAAGATCTACGGACTGCTCGGCCGCAACGGCTCCGGCAAGACCAGCCTGCTCGCCGTACTGGCCGCTTTCCGGGCCGCCACCAGCGGCTCGGTGCGCATCGGCGGCGCCGATCCGTTCGAGAACGCGGCGATCATGTCGCAGATCGCCTTCGTCCGGGACAAGGTCGATGCCCAGGACACCGATCGGGTCGGCTGCATCCTGGACCTCGCCGCGACGCTGCGTCCGAACTGGGACTCCGACTACGCCGCCCGCCTGGTCGAGCGGTTCGACCTGCCGATGCGTAAGCGGCTCAACGGGCTGAGCCGGGGCATGAAGTCGGCGCTCAGCGTCACCCTCGGGCTGGCCGCCCGGGCGCCGCTGACCATCTTCGACGAGGCCTACCTCGGCCTCGACGCGCCCAGCCGGTACGCCTTCTATGCGGAAGTGCTCAACGACTACCTCGCCCACCCGCGCACCATTGTGCTCTCCACGCACCTGATCGAGGAGGTCGGGTCGCTGTTCGAGGAGGTGGTGGTGCTGCACCGGGGCCGGCTGGTCGCCCACGAGGAGACCGAGACGCTGCGGGCCCGGGGGACCGCGGTGACCGGCCCGGCCGCCGCCGTCGACGCGTTCGTCACCGGACGCACCGTGCTCGGCAGCCAGCAGCTCGGCGGCACCCGGTCCACCACAGTTTTCGGTGCCATCGACGACGGCGACCGGGCCGCCGCCCGCGCCGCCGGCCTGGAGCTCGGCCCGATCGGGCTGCAGGACCTGTTCGTACACCTCACGGCGGACACAGCGGACAACAAGGAGATGCGGCGATGAACGCCATCACCTGCAGAATCACCCGTACCTTGCTGCGCCGGTCGCTGCCGCTGGCCGGGTGGTACTGGACGATCATCTACCTGGTCTGGGCCGTGGTCATCGGCCTGATCGCCCGGTTCGGCACGGTCGAGACGAGCATGTGGCAGAGCATGGGGCTGCAGGCACCGCGCTGGTTCACCTTCGTCTTCGGCATCATCGCCGTCGGCACCTACCTGCCGATGTTCGTCGCCCACGGGGTCACCCGGCGGGACGCGCTGATCGGCTCCTGGGGCTTCCTCGTGCCGTACGCCCTCGGCTTCTCCACCCTGACGACGCTCGGCTTCGGCCTCGAATACCTGACCCTCGACGTCTTCGGTCTGCTCGACGGGCTCACCGAGCCGTACCTGGTCGGTTCGGTAGGCGACGCCGCCGCGATCTGGCTGGAGTACAGCCTGGTCAACCTGGGCTACATGGCGGCCGGGGTACTGACCGCGATCGTCTACCACCTGCTCGATCCCTGGTGGGGGACATTGCTGCTGCCAGTGGTGCTGCTGCCGGCGTTCGTCGTCGAGATCGGCTTCCGTACCGAATGGACCGGGTTCGGCCTCGCCCGGATGCTCGGCCTTGACGACGAGGCACACGCTGGCACCGGAACGGCGATCGCGCTGCTGACCCTGCTGGTCGCCGGTGCCGTCACCTGGCTGCTGGTTCGCCGGCTGCCACTGAAGAAGATCTCCGGCTGAGGAGAGCTGAGGAGCGACGCCATGTCCGTCATCGAGATCGAGCATCTGCACAAGCGGTACGGCGACCTGGTCGCAGTGGACGACGTGTCGTTCACCGTCGATGAGGGGGAGATCTTCGGGATCCTCGGCCGTAACGGTGCCGGCAAGACCACCACTGTGGAGTGCGCGCTCGGGCTGCGCCGGCCGGACCGGGGCACCGTACGGGTGCTCGGCCTGGACCCGCGGCGCGATGGCGCGCGGCTGCGCCAGCAACTCGGCGCGCAGCTGCAGGAGAGCCAGCTGCCGGAGCGGATCAAGGTGTGGGAGGCACTGGAGCTCTACAGCTCCTACTACCGCCAGCCGGCCGACTGGCGGGAACTGCTCGACCTGCTCGGCCTGTCCGCCCGGCACGACGCCCGCTTCGGCCAGCTCTCCGGCGGGCAGAAGCAGCGCCTGTCCGTCGCCCTGGCCCTGGTCGGCGACCCGAAGGTGGCGTTCCTCGACGAACTGACCACCGGGCTGGACCCGGCGGCCCGCCGGGACACCTGGGGACTTGTCGAATCGGTCCGCAACCGGGGCGTCACCCTGGTGCTGGTCACGCATCTGATGGAGGAGGCGGAGCGGCTCTGCGACCGGGTCGCGGTGATCGACGCCGGCCGGGTGGTCGCCCTCGACACCCCGGCCGGGCTGGCCGCCAGCGTCGACAGCGGGCAGCTGATCCGGTTCGTCCCGGACCGGCCGCTCGACCTCGCCCTGCTGACCGAGCTGCCGCAGGTCACCGCCGCGACCCTCGACGGTCGTGAGGTCGTCGTCGACGGCGGTGCGGAGCTGTTCTTCGCCGTCGCGGCGGCGCTGTCCCGGCACGGCGTCACGCCGCGCGAGCTGCGCCTGCAGCAGGCCACATCGGACGAAGCCTTTCTCACCCTCACCGGAGGCGACCGATGACCGCGCTGCGCCGGCTCACCGTGATGGAGGCCAAACTGTTCCTGCGGGACCCGGCGATGATCGTGATGGCGCTGGCCTTCCCGATGCTGCTGATCGTCGTCCTGGGTGTGGCGATGCCGGGCTTCCGTACCCCCGTTGCGGAGCTCGCCGGCCTGCGTCCGATCGACATCTACCTGCCGGTGGTGGTCGCGCTGGCGGTCGCCGGCGTCGCGATCAACTCCCTGCCGACGACCATGGCTGGGTACCGGGAACGCGGGGTGCTGCGCCGGATGGCCACCACCCCGGTACGCCCGGCGAAGCTGCTCGGCGCCCAGCTGCTGGTCTCGGTGGCCGCCACGACGCTCGCGGTCGGTCTGGCCGTCGCCGCAGCGGCGGTCGCGTTCCAGGTGCCGCTGCCCGAGCACCCGGTGAGCTTCCTCGGCGTGTTCCTGCTCGGCGGGGCGGCCACCTTCACGGTCGGGTTGCTGATCGCGGCGCTGGCGTCGACCGGACGGGCGGCGAACGGCATCGGCATGCTGGTCTACTTCCCGATGCTGTTCTTCGCCGGGGTGTGGACCCCTGGGCCGATGATGCCCGAGACGATCCGCCGGCTGAGCGACCTCACCCCGCTCGGCGCGCTGAGTCAGGCCTTGCAGGCCAGCTGGGCCGGGCATGCGGTCCGTCCGCTGCACCTGCTGGTGATGGTCGGCTACCTGGCGGTGGTCGGTGCCCTGGCGGCCCGCTTGTTCCGCTGGCGGTGATGCGATGCGATGCGCGGCGCGGGGGTGTCCGGTCAGACCCGGTATCCGGCGGCCCGGGCCGCCCGCCGCTCCCGGCGGCGCTGCCGGGCCCGGCGGATCAGCAGCGGCCCGCCGATCAGCAGCGCCACCAGGAAGACCAGCACCAGGACGGGCAGCAGGATCGCGACGACCGACATCACCACGCTGGTCGCGTCCTCGGCAGTGCTCGCTACCGGCGCGCCGATCCCGGCGGTGGCGGTGTTGATCACCGGTCGGGCGGTCGCCTTGAGTAGATGTATGCCGAGCGCGATCAGCACACCGACCAGCACCGGAACCCACTGGTCCGAGGAGAAGAACTCCCCGGGGTCGCTGACCGTCACTGTTTCCGACGCCGACCCCGCGCCGAACGCCAGCCCGCCGGCGGTCGGCCGGACGACCGTCTGCACCACGTCGTTGACGTGGTCGACGACCGGCACCTTGTCGGCGACGACCTCGACAACCAGCAGGACGGCGAGGATGCCCAGCACCCATTCGTCGGACATCCACTGCCAGCCGTCCGGCACCGTGATCAGGCTGGTGTAGCGGGCGAGCACGCCGACGGTCAGCAGCGGGATGTAGGCGTTGAGCCCTGCGGATGCGGCCAGCCCGGTCCCGGTCAGCAGTTCGAACACGTCACCAGGATCGCACCGCCGCGCCAGCCCTGCGCGGTACGCGGGCACCGCTGGCGCTACCCTCGTCGGGTGCGGCTGGTGATTGCTCGATGCTCGGTGGACTACGTCGGTCGGCTCTCGGCACATCTGCCGCCGGCCACCCGGCTGTTGATGGTCAAAGCGGACGGATCGGTCTCGATTCACGCCGACGACCGGGCGTACAAGCCGCTGAACTGGATGAGCCCGCCATGCCGGCTGGAGGAGACGCCGGGTATGTGGCGGGTGGTCAACAAGACCGGCGAGGAACTGCGGATCACCCTGGAGGAAATTCTTCAGGAGTTGTCGTACGACCTGGGTGTCGACCCTGGCCTGCGCAAGGACGGGGTGGAGGCGCATCTCCAGGAACTGCTCGCCGCCAACCCGACCACCTTCGGTGACGATTTCACCCTGGTGCGGCGGGAGTACATGACCGCGATCGGCCCGGTGGACCTGCTCTGTCGCGACGGTGCGGCGAGCGTCGCGGTCGAGGTGAAGCGGCGGGGCGAAATTGACGGTGTCGAGCAGCTGACCCGCTACCTCGAACTGCTCAACCGGGATCCGCTGCTGGCGCCGGTGACCGGCATCTTCGCCGCGCAGGAGATCAAACCGCAGGCCCGGGTGCTTGCCGAGGACCGTGGTATCCGGTGCGTGGTGGTCGACTACGACAAGCTGCGCGGCATCGAACGGGACGAACTCACCCTCTTCTGAGCGGCATCGATCTTTGACCAGCTCCCACGCACCGATTTTGGAGTCCGCCGATGGGTGTGCGCAACCAGCAACGTCGAGCCGCGAAGAAGAAGGCCAGGGAGCAGCGGCAACGCCAACGGGCGCAGGCCGCCGGCGCGGCCTACCCCGACGGGTTCGGCTTGTACCGGCCACCGACCGAGGCGCAGCGGGTCGACGAGCTGCTGCGTCGGGCGGCCCGGATGGCGACAGCCGACCGACCGGACGACCTCGACGAGTGCGTGGCCGCGCTGGTCGCAGCCGACGACCGGCTGGTGGACCAGGCGGTGGACGAGGCGTTGCGGCAGGTGGCCGCCGGGCTGTGGGGCCACGGCTGGATGCCGGCCGACGTGCTGCGGGTGACCGGCCGCGAGCTCGGCAAGCGGGCGGTGAGCCTAATCGCCGGGTACGTCGCGGCCCAGCTGCGCGGGTACGCGCCGGCGACGGTCGCCGACCGTTGGCACCGCCAGCTGCGTGATCTCGACCTCGACGTGTGGGGTGCTGCTCCGCCCGACCACCGGCTGACCGCCTGGGCGGCCGGAGCCAAGCTGGACCGGTCCGCTGCCGTGCTGCTCGCGGTGCGGGTGGCCGGGCTGCTGATCGGCCTGCCGAGACTGGAGCTGGTGGCCCCCCTGCCCGGCACGGTCCGCCCCGGCGACGACGGGCCGCAGCGCCAGCGGCCGACCGCTGCGGCCCCGTCCGCGACCGAGGACGTGGACGAGCGGCAGCTCGGCCGAATCCGGGCGTTGCTGGCCAAGGCCGAGTCGACCGAATTCGCGGAGGAGGCCGAAGCGCTGTCGGCCAAGGCCCAGGAGCTGATGACCCGGCACCGCATCGACCACGCGCTGCTCGCCGCGCAGCAGACCGGGGCCGGCGGGCCACAGGCCGACCCGGTGGCCGTACGGATCGGCCTGGAGGCACCGTACGAGCAGGCGAAGGCGTTGCTGCTGCAGCAGGTCGCCGAGGCGAACGGCTGCCGGTCGGTGTGGTCCAACAATCTCGGCTTCGCCACCGTCGTCGGGTTCGCCTCCGACTGCGAGTCGGTTGAGTTGCTGCACACCTCGCTGCTGGTACAGGCCACCGCAGCGATGCTGCGCAACGGCCCGCAGCGTGGCCGGGGCGGGCAGTCGACCACCCGGTCGTTCCGCCAGTCCTTCCTGGAGGCGTACGCGGTGCGGATCGGGCAGCGGTTGCGTACCGCCGCCGACGACGTCGGCCGGGAGGCGGCCGCGCGAACCGGCACCGCGCTGGTGCCGGTGCTGGCGGCCCGCGACGAGCAGGTGGACCGGGCGACCGAGCGGCTCTTCCCGACGGTGACCAGCCGGTCGATCGGCGGCCACAACCGGGCCGGGTGGATCGCCGGCACCACCGCCGCCGACCAGGCCAGCCTCGGCGCCCATCAGCCGATCGCCGGCTGACCCGAGATCAGTCGCGGCCGTACCGCAGTTTGATCACCTTGACGATGCGGGCCACGTCGGTCGCGGTCCGCTCGAAGGTCATCGTCGGCAGCAGCGACGGTGCCCGGCGGCGGGTGATCGCCTTCGGTCGGGAGAACTCCCGCAGTCCGTCTTCACCGTGCACCCGGCCAAAACCCGATTCGCCGGTCCCGCCGAACGGCAGCTCACTGAACCCGACGAAGGTGAGCACCGAGTTGATCGACACCATTCCGCTGCGGATCCGGCGGGCGACGGCGATCCCCCGCCGCTTGCTGAAGACCGCGCCGCCCAGGCCGTACCTGGTGTCGTTGGCCGCCGCGATCGCCTCGTCGATGGTCTCGACCCGGTTGATCGTGACGGTCGGTCCGAAGGTCTCCTCCCGGACGGCGGTACAGTCGGGCGGTACGTCGACCAGCACGGTCGGATGCACGTACGGTGGCTGTACCGCTGCGGCACCGCCGAGCACCGCCCGACCACCGGCGGCCAGCGCGTCCTTGATGTGCCGTCGGACGATGTCGAGCTGTCCGGGCATGGTGATCGGCCCGACCTGGTCATCTGGTCCACTGCCGACGGTCAGCCGGCCGGCCCGGTCCACCACCGCGTCGACGAACGCGTCGTACACCGGGGCCATGGCGTACACCCGCTCGATGCCGATGCAGCTCTGCCCGGCGTTGGTCATCGCACCCCAGACGCAGGCCTCTGCCGCCGCGTCGATGTCGGCGTCGTCGTCGACGATCATCGCGTCCTTGCCGCCGGCCTCGATCACCACCGGGGTGAGCGTCTCGGCGCAGGCGGCCATGACCAGGCGGCCGGTACGCGACGAGCCGGTGAACGACAGCTTGTCCACTCCGGACCGGCACAACGCATCTCCGACGTCGCCGAGGCCGTGTACCGCCGTCAGAACCGACCTCGCTCCGACCGCCTCGGTAAGGGTGTCAGCCAGCCACTGCCCGGTCGCCGGCGTGTACTCGCTCGGCTTGAACACCACCGTGTTGCCGGCGGCCAGCGCGTACGCTATCGGGCCGATTGGGATGAGGACCGGGTAGTTCCACGGGCCGATCACGCCGACCACGCCGAGTGGCTGGTACTCCAGGTGTCCGGCGAACTCGGCGGTGACCAGCCGGGTACGAGTCCGCCGGACACCCAGCACCCGTTTCGCGTTCTGCGCAGCCCAGTCGATGTGTTCGATGGCGGCGGCTACCTCGACGATCGCCTCCGCCATCGGTTTGCCGCATTCCCGGTTGATCAGGTCGGCGAGTTCGGTGATCCGGGTGGCGAGCAGCGAGCGCCAGCGCAGCAGCTGGCGGCGGCGTTGCGCCTGGCCGATCCCGATCCAGTGGCCGGTGGCGGTCCGGGCTGCGGCCACCGCCGCCGCGACCTGATCGCGGTCGGCGATCGGGACCCGGCCTACGGGCGCTCCGGTCGCCGGGTGGGAGGAGAGAAGATGCTTGCCGTCGATCACCGGTCGGCCTGGGATCCGTACCGCTGTCACCGTGGCCTCCTTCACCAGCCGTGGTTGCTGCGCCGGCCGTGGTTGCTGCGCCGGCCCCGGATCGGGCTGGTCGGCCGCTTCGCAGTATTGTCCGAGGTTAGCCGTGAAGGGTACTCGCGGATAGCGGGACTTCGATTCTTGGCGATGTAATGACAGCCTTGGCCAGCTGGCGCCAGGGCGGGTGTCCGGTTGTCGCGGACCACCGTCGAACCGGTGGCGCGGACCTGACCCGGCCGGCGACCAACACCGGACAACGGACCATGTTCCGATCCGGCGGGAGCTGGCAGGCTGCAACGGGCGGCGCGACGTGCGTCGCTGTCGAGGGGGGAAGGCACTTCACCAGCTGATGTCCGAACACCAGTCGCTGCTACCTCTCCTACAGGTGATAACCGGCCCGACTCCGGGGGCCAGTTACCGGCTGTCGCCCGGGGAACGGATGATCGGTCGGGACGCCGGCCTGGACATCACCATCGACGACATCAAGGTCAGCCGGTGCCACGCGGTGCTAACCGCCGGTGGCGGCCGTACCGTGCTGACCGACCAGGAGTCGACGAACGGCACCTGGGTCAACGACCTGCGCATCCGGCAGCCGACCGAGCTGCGCGACGGCGACCGGATCCGGATTGGCGGCGTGGAACTGCGGTTCTACGACCCAGCCTCGGCGCTCACCGACCCGGTCGGCACCCGGATCCCCCGACCGGCCACGGCGGCGTTGCCCGGCGCGCCGGTGCGGCCGACCACCGGACCGAATTCACCGCTGCACACCGCGCTCGGCGAGCCCACCCAGCCGATGCGCCCCCGACGTCGGCCCAGCACGCTGCTGATGGCCGGGCTGGCCGGGGTCTTCCTGGTCGGCTGGTTGACCTGGCTGGTCGTGGTGCTCTCCTGAACGCCGCCGGTCGTGGTGCTCCTGAACGACGGTGTGGCGGTTCGTGGCAGACTCGCCATGCATCGGGCCGACGCAGGTGACGGACGGAGACCAGGTGGCGCGCGAGTTCAAAACCGTGGGAGTGGTCGGGCTCGGTACGATGGGTGCCGGGATTGTCGAGGTCTTCGCCCGCAACGGCGTCGACGTGGTCGCCGTCGAGGTGGACGGGGCGGCACTGGACAAGGGCCGGGAGAACCTGAGGGCGTCCACCGACCGGGCTGTCGCCCGCGGCAAACTCGACCCGGCGGACCGGGACGCACTGCACGCCCGGGTGACCTTCGCGGTCGGACTCGACGCACTCCGCGACGTCGACCTGGCCGTCGAGGCGGTCCCGGAGCGGCTCGACCTCAAGCGACACCTGCTGGCCGAACTCGACCGGGTATGCCCACCGGGGGCCGTCCTGGCGACCAACACCTCGTCGTTGAGCGTCACTGAGATCGCTGTCGCCACCGAGCGTCCCGGCCAGGTAGTCGGGCTGCACTTTTTCAACCCGGCACCGGTGATGCGGCTGGTCGAGGTGATCAGCACCGTGGTGACCGAGTCCGAGGTGACCCGCGACGTCCAGGCGCTCTGCGCCCGGCTCGGCAAGGTGGGGGTGAGCGTTGCCGACCGCGCCGGATTCATCGCCAACGCGCTGCTGTTCGGCTACCTCAACCAGGCGATCGGGATGTACGAGACCGGGTACGCCAGCCGGGAGGACATCGACGCGGCCATGCAGCAGGGCCACGGCCTGCCGATGGGCCCGCTGACGCTGCTCGACCTGATCGGTCTGGACACCGCGTACCAGGTGCTGGAGACGCTGTACCAGCGTGGTGGCCACGACCGCCGGCACGCGGCCGCACCGCTGCTACGGCAGATGGTCACCGCCGGGCTGCTCGGCCGCAAGTCCGGCCGGGGCTTCTACACCTACCAGGCACCGGGCTCGTCGCGGCTCGCCCCGGACGACCTCACCCCGGTGGCCGCCGCCGAGGCCGGTCACCCGGCACCGCGTACGGTCGGGGTGATCGGGTCCGGCACGGTCGCGACCGACGTCGCCGAGGTCCTCACCGCCGCCGGAGTCGACGTCGTCACGGTCGCCGGCCCCGGTGACCTGGCCGCGCGTGACCTGGCCGCCGTCGATTTGGTGGTGGTGGCCGGCCTGTCGACGGCACCGGTGATCGACGTGGCGATGGCCACCGGCCGGCCAGCCGACGTGGTCGGGCTGCACTTCGTAGGCGGTCCGGCGGCGCAGGCCCGTTTGGTCGAGGTGGTGCGTACCGTCCGGACCTCGCCGACCGCGGTGCGGGCCGCGCACCAACTCTGCGCGGCATTCGGTAGGACCGCGGTGACCTGTGGCGACCGCGCCGGCTTCATCGCCGACGCGTTGCTGTTGCCGTACCTCAACGACGCGGTCCGGATGCTGGAGAGCAACTATTCGACGGCGGACGACATCGACGCGGCGATGAAGCTCGGCTGTGGCTATCCCGCCGGGCCGTTCGAGCTGCTCGACACCGTCGGCCTGGACGTGGCGCTGGCCGTCCAGACCGCCATCCACCGGGAGCTGCCCGAGCCGGGTCTGGCACCCGCCCCGCTGCTGCGCAACCTGGTGACCGCCGGTCGGCTCGGCCGGCGCACCGGTGGCGGGTTCCGCGACCACGCCGGCTGAGCAGGGCGCCGCACCGGCGACGTACCCTTGCGAGCATGAGTCCGCGCCGCAACCGCCCGACCCGCCGGTCCGCCGGTCGCGTCGGCCACGGCGATCCCGGCCAGCCCGAGCCGGTCGACCCGGAGCGGGTGCGTCGGGGCGTCGCCGCCGTGCAGTCGTTCAGCGACGGCGAGTGGATGGTGCGGTCGGTGCCCGGTCCGGCGGCGACCAAGATGTACCGCTGCCCGGGCTGCGTGCAGGAGATCCGGCCGGGCGTGCCGCACGTGGTCGCCTGGCCGGCGGACGGCCGGGGTGATCTGACCGACCGGCGGCACTGGCACTCCGGCTGCTGGCGGGCCCGCGAGCAGCGGCGGCCGGCGGTCGAGCGGTCCCGCTCCGCGCCCCGCTACGGCTGATCCCCGGCGGGCCGACCGGTCAGGGCAGTGCGAGACTGGCCGGGTGAGCGAGCCGATCCGGTCCATGTCGATCCTGCCCGCCGAGCGCCGCGACATCGAGCTGCAGACCGCCGACGGGCTCACCCTCGTCGGTGAGCTGGCGTTGCCAGCCGATCGTCCGCCGGTCGCCACGCTGGTCTGCCTGCATCCGCTGCCGACCCACGGCGGGATGATGGACAGCCACGTGTTCCGCAAGGCCGCCTGGCGGCTGCCGGCGCTGGCCGACGTGGCCGTGCTCCGGTTCAACACCCGGGGCACCAGCAGCGAGCGCGGCACCAGCGGCGGCAGCTTCGACTCGGCCGAGGGGGAGCGGTTCGACGTCGCGGCGGCGATCGAGTACGCCGAGTTCGCCGAGCTGCCCAGGATCTGGCTGCTCGGCTGGTCGTTCGGCACCGACCTGGCGCTGCGCTACGGCTGCGACCCGGCGGTCGAGGGCGCGATCCTGTTGTCGCCGCCGCTGCGCTTCGCCACCGACGCCGACCTGGCTACCTGGTCGGCGTCCGGCAAGCCACTCACCGCGCTGGTCCCGGAGCTGGACGACTACCTGCGGCCGGACGAGGCGACCCGGCGGTTCGCCGTGGTCGGTCAGGCGGAGGTGGTCGGGGTCGCAGGAGCCCGCCATCTCTGGGTCGGCCAGGTGGAGCGGGTGCTCGACGAGGTGGTCCGCCGGGTCGCGCCGCAGGTCACCGTGCCGCTGCCGACCAGCTGGGACGGTCCGATGCAGTACGGCGACGCCAACGCGTACGCCGACCGGACGGTGGCGGCGTTCGCCGATGTCCCGGTCGCCGGACCGCCGCAGCGGCAGGCCGACGAAGGATGACCGCACAGGTGCGGCCGCCGCACGACGTGCCTGCGGGGTGGGTCGGCCGGGGCGGTCAGCCGGCCGGTTCGAGCCGTTCGGTGGTCGGCCGATCCTCCTCGACCGGCGGGTAGCCGGCCGCCCAGTCGCGGCGGGAGCGCCAGACCTCGATCCAGTCGACGCCCCGGGACCGGTCCCGGCCGAGCAGCGTCTTGCCCACCGCCCGTAGGCCGACCCCGGCGACCAGCAGCCGGACAGCGGTCCAGGACCGCAGCGGCGACCAGTGCCGCCGGACGTAGGTGGCCTTGCCGCGCAGGATCCGGATCCGTTGCCCCTCGGAGCTGGACGAGGCGCCGACCAGGTGCACCACCTGAGCGGACGGGGTCAGCACCGGGCGGGCACCCAGCGCCCTGGCCCGGGTGCTGAGGTCGATGTCCTCGCTGTAGAGGAAGTACTGCGGGTCGAAGCCGCCGAGTCGGCCGAACAGCTCCCGCTCAATCAGCAGCATGCAGCCGGACAGCGCCGGCACCTCGCGTACCGACTGGCGGTCGTAACCGGGCAGCGCCTCCGGATCCGCCCAGGCCCGGCCGCGGAACACGGTCGACAGCCCGCTGGCGAAGCCGAAGATGCTCCACACCGTGGGCGTGCCCCAGCAGGAGTAGTTGTCGTCGGTGCCGTCGGGGTGCAGGGTGCGCCCGGTGTACAGGCCGTGACCGGGGTGCCGGTCGGCGAAGGTGACCAGCTCGGTGACCGGATGGCCGACCGGAACGGTGTCCGGGTTGAGACAGAGCAGGTAGCGCCCGGTGCTGACCGCCGCCCCACGGTTGATGCCTCGGCCGAACCCGACGTTCTCCGTCAGCCGTACCAGGCGGACCTGCGGGAACCGGTCGGCGATGGTGTCGGCGGAGCCGTCGGTGGAGGCGTTGTCGACCACCACCACCTCCGCTGTGACGTCCGGGGTCAGGCTCGCGTACAGCTCGGTCAGGCAGCGCACGATCAGCTGGCTCGTGTTGTACGAGACGATGACGACCGAGACGTCGGGGCGGCTCACGGGCGGTTCCCGGAGCCGACCGGGTCGGGACGGTTGGCGTCCTGGCTGTCCTGGCTGTCCCGGGGGGCCGGGATGTGCCGGGTCGGCGGGAGCGCAGACTCGCTGCCGGTGTTCGTGGCCCGGTCGCCGCGCCGCAACCGGGTTCGGACGCTGCCGCCGAGCAACTGCAGCGCGAACGGTACGTCGTGCAGCAGGTAGCGGCGGGAGAGCCGGTGTGGCTCGCGGAGCAGCCGGTGCATCCATTCCAACCCGGTGCGCTGCATCCACCGGGGGGCCCGACGGTGTACCCCGGCGACGAAGCCGATCGCCGCTCCGCAACCCATGAACCAGGTGTTCGGCAGCATCGGCCGGAGCCGGGCGATGAGCCGTTCCTGTTTGGGGAAGCCGAGCCCGACGAAGATCAGGTCCGGTCGGGCGGCGGCCACCTCGGCGCAGATCTGGGTGAGTTGCTCCTCGGACCGGTCGAACCCGAACGGCGGGCTGAGCTTGCCGGCGATGGTGAGCTGGGGGAACTCGCGACGGAGTACGGCGGCGGCCTGCACCGCCGTGCCCGGCTCGCCACCGAGCAGGTAGACCGACCGGCGCTGTTCGCCGAGCGCCCGGGACAGGCTCCAGATCAGGTCGGATCCGGGGACCCGGGCCGGCAGCGGGTCACCGCTGATCCGGCTGGCCCAGATTAGTGGCGCACCGTCTGCGACTACCAGAGTTGATGACTCTATGTGTCTGTGACACTCCTCTTCGCGGCTGGCGCGGCGCAGAATATCCACATTCGGGGTGATGATCTGGCCGCCGGTGCCGGCGTCCAACGCGACGACGACGTGGCGGATGACGTCTTCTTCTCGAACGGGATCAAAAGCGACATTGCTCAGAGTGATCCGATGCCTATTTGCGGTAACGGGGTACTGGTCACGAGGCACAAGCTGCACCGTACTCGGCGTAGTGGTCCACCGGATGGGCCAATCGGTGTCAGCTAGGCGATAGTGAGGTTGCCCATTCGACTGGTTGTCGCATCGTCCGTGAATGGAAGCATCGTGGTTGTGCAGATTACCGTCATCATGCCGGCCTTCAACGAGGAAGAAGGGATCGGCCCAGTCTTGCGTGCAATGACCGAATCGCCGTCCTTCGGGCCGGACGTCGAGATCATCGTGGCCGCCAACGGCTGCACCGACCGGACCGCGGCGGTCGCCCGGTCCTGCGGCGCCCGGGTGCTGGAGATCACCGCGCCGTCGAAAATCGCCGCGCTCAACGCCGCCGACGAGATCGCCGGGGGAGACGTCCGGATCTATCTGGACGCGGACATCGCGGTATCGGTGGAACTTCTACGCGCGCTCGCCGTCGTGATCGCCGAACCCGGCGTGGAGGCGGCGGCGCCGCGACCGGTGATCGACACCTCGGCGAGTACCTGGCCGGTGCGGGCCTACTACGCGATCAATGCGCGGTTGCCGATATTCAGCGGCCGTCTCTTCGGCCGTGGGTTGATCGCGATCTCCGCCGCTGCGCGGGCGAGATTCACCGATTTTCCGGACATTATCGCCGACGACATGTTTCTCGACGCAGTGGTCAGATCCGACGAAAAGCGGGACGTTGACCTGCCCGTACGGGTGGTGGCACCGCGGCGTACGGGTGAGTTGGTCCGGCGAGTGGCCAGATCTCGTGCCGGTAACGCCGAGTTCTGGGAGTTCGTCCGAACGGATCCGCAGGGCGCCGAGTTGGCGCTTGATCCGGTGCCCGGTTCCCGTCCCTGGTCCTGGTTGCGGCGGGTCGTACTCACGGCGCCACATCTTGTTCCGGCAGCGTTCTGTTATGTGGCGATCACCTTTGCTGCAGAGTTGAGGCGGCGTTCTCCTGGATGGAGCGTGCGCTCCGGTTGGGGACGGACCACCGCCGGTTCGCCGACCGGTGATGCCGCTGATCCACTCTCGGCGGTCGACGCCTCCGGATCCGGCCCGACTGGCCGGTAAATGATCTCGATCTGTCGATGTACGAGGTGAGTGAATTTCACCATTCACGTCGGCTGCGAGTGGGCTCAGGGCCGTGCCAGCTTGCCATAAGAGAGCATTAAGTTCCTTGGGAAGGTCCGTGGCCTGGGTTAACGTCAGCCTCGGCCCCGGTCGGTCGGCGTAGTTCGCTGCGTACCGTCGGGACGGGGAGTGCCTGGGGGAGATCCGCCGAACGCAATACCGACAACGGACCATGTCCCGAGAGGTGTACATCTCGTGGTGAGCAAGGATTCTTTTGAGCCGGACGGGGGGCGGGACGAACCGATCCCGGGATCGTCCACGGCCAGTTCGTCCGGTTTACCCGGGTCGCCGCGCGCCCGGCGGGCCGGTCGCCCGTCGCCGCGCCCCACCGCCGAATCCGGCCCGGGCGCGACCGGCCGGCACGCGAGCTCGGTGGGGTCGAGTCGCGGCCGGCGTCGGATGCTGCGTCGCCCCACCGGCCGTCGCGGCCGGCTGGTGATGATCAGCGCGGTGGTGGTCAGCTTCCTCGCCACCGCGACGGTGGTCACCGCCTCGGTCGCTGGGGAGCAGGTCGACGGCTTCACCCTGTTCGCCGAGACGGACGTGTCCCGGGTGCCGGTCGACCCGGACACCCGGCCGGTGGAGCTCGGCGTGCGGTTCACCGCCGACCGCGACGGGGTGGTCACCGCGGTGCGTTTCCTCAAAGCCAAGGGGGACCGCGGTCTACACCGGGTCAACCTGTGGACTGCGGACGGCGAGCGGCTGGCGACCGCCGTACCGAAGCGGGAATCCCGCTCCGGTTGGCAGCATGTCGCGCTGCCCGAGCCGGTCGAGGTCGAGGCGGGCGAGGTGTACATCGCCTCGTACCACACCAGCCGGTACCGGGCCACCCAGCGCTACTTCGAACGACCGGTGTCCGCCGGTCCGCTGCGGGCCGACGGCACCGCTGGCGTCTACGCCTACGGATCGGGTGGTTTCCCTCGCCAGACCTGGATGGCCAGCAACTACTGGGTCGACCTCGCCTTCGAGCCGACCGGATCGCAACAGCCGGAACCGTCGCCGTCGCCGACGGCCTCCGCTGAGCCGTCGCCGACACCGTCGCCGTCGGCCAGCCCGACCGCTACCCCGTCGGCCAGCCCGTCGGCCTCGCCGACCGACGGTACGCCGGCCGTGCTCGACCTGCCCCGGGTGCCGTGGGAGGGCGGCCCCGCGTACTACGCGAACTTCCCGCAGGCCCGTGCCTCCGGCTGGACCGACCCGTCGTTCTTCCCGATCGGCGTCTGGTACGAGGGTGTGTACACCCAGCAGGACATCGACCGGGACAAGGCGGCCGGCCTCAACACCTACGTCATGCTCACCGACCAGTCGGATGTCGCGTTGATCAGGCGCAACGACATGTACGCCTTTATCCCGCAGCCGTTCAGCGACCGGGGCAACGAGAGCGTCGGCTGGGTGATCGGTGACGAAGCGGATATGTGGGGCGGGCCGGGCAACGGTACGTGGACCGGAAACTACCCCGGCCAGGGTCCGATCTGCGCGTCAAGCCGGGACGGCTGCGGGCTGGACGTGATGAAGAAGGAGTCGGGCACCGTTCCGTCCGGTGACCGTGGGTTGCGCTACGCCAACTACGGCAAGGGCGTGATGTTCTGGCAGTCCGACTCCGACGCCGGCAAGTTCGTCAACGGCTTCAGCTCGGTCGTCTCCAACGACATCTACTGGTACACCGACCCGCACGTCTGCACCGCCGCGGCGGAGGGCCCGACGTACGGCGTGAACAAGGACAACTGCCGGCGGGCGGCCAACTACGGGCTGACCATGCAGCGGATGCGTGAACTTGACGCGATGGACGGCAAGCGGCAGCCGGTGTGGGCCTTCGTCGAGGTGGGGCACCCGTTCACTGAGGACTGGGCACCGACCATCACCGGTGCACAAATCGCCGGCGCGGTGATGAACTCGGTGATCAACGAGGCTCGGGGCATCCAGTACTTCAACCACAACTTCGGCGGGCCGTGCCTCTCGCAGCACGTGCTGCGAGAGCAGTGCGGTGACGCGGTCCGCCCGGCCGTGGCCGAGGTGAACAAGCGCATCACCAGTCTGGCACCGGTGCTGAACACCCAGTCCTACGAGTGGGAGTTCAACAACGGGCTGGACACGATGCTCAAGGCCCACGACGGCTCGTTCTACGTCTTCGCGATGCTCGGCAAGGACACCCCGACCGGCGGCCACTCGCTGGCGCTGCCGCCCGGCGTGACCGGTGACACCGCCGAGGTGCTGTTCGAGAACCGTTCGGTGCCGATCAGTGGGGGTGCGATCCGGGACACCTTCGCCGAGGAGTACAGCTACCACATTTACAAGATCACGCCGTAAGGTCCGATTCGATGGGCCGGGTGGACGCTAGCGGCGTCCACCCGGCCCATCGCTCTGTCCCCCTGACAGCCGGTTCGGAGCTGCCGCCTTGGCGACTGTCGGTACGGTTCAATCGTTCGGTGTGGCGTAACGGGACATATGTCCGGCATGAGGCGGCGGTCGGAGGCTTGCGGATCTGCCGTGCCCGGCCGGACACTGAACCCGGCGGGGGCCCCGATGTCCTACGCCGCACCCGCATGCTTCTCGGCTGGCCATACGATGGAAGACGAGCGCCCCGACCTCGCCACCCAATGGAAGGACAGCAGTGGACTTTTGGGATCTCACCAAACTGCTGTTCCGGCGCTGGTACGTCGCGACGCCGCTGTTGCTCATCTCGGTCGCTGCGGCCGGATGGACGCGAATGGCCGTCGAGCCGGACTACATCGCGACCTCCTACGTCCAGTTGATCCCGCCTACTGCGGCCAATACCGCTCCGGACGAGGACGCCCCCACTACTCCCCGTAACCCCTGGCTGGAGCTGGGGCTGGGGTCGCTGAGCCGGGCCGCTGCCCTCACCGTGCAGGACCAGGCCGTGCTCAAGCAACTGGACGCCGCCGGCCTCAGCGAGAACGTCGCGATCACCCTCGACAACCAGCAGCCGATCATGACGATTGAGGTGGTCGGCGAGTCCGAGGACCAGGCCACCGAGACGACTGAGGAGGTCGTCCGCCGGTTGGAGGCGAGCGTGGTCGGGCTGCAGGCCGACTACGGCGCGAGCGAGGAGAGCTTCATCACCGCTCGCCGTCTCGACCGGGGCGACAACATCCAGGAGGCCAACTCCAAGGTCAACCGGGCGACGATCGCGGTCGCCGGGGTCGGCGTCCTGCTCAGCGCGGCGCTCACCATCGGGATCGACGGTCTGCTGCGGCGCCGCCGGCCCCGACCGGTGGCCGCCGTGCCGGTCACCACCGGCACCGACGAGACGATCACCATCCCACCGATGGCCGGGCGGACCGATCAGACGCGGTCGGTGTCGCGCCCACAGCCGGTTCCGCGCCCCCGGGCGAGTGACCGCGACGGCGCGGCGGCGAGTAAGCCCGGCGGTGTCTACAGCTCCGGCAACGCCTCGCAGGGTCGCCAGGAGAGCCGTTCAATGAGCCGTCCGGATGAGCATCGCAGCGCCGAGTCGTCGCCGGGTGAGGCACCGGTGGCCGGTAGCGGGTTGGTCGGCGGTCCGGTGCAGATCGGCGGGCTGGTTGGCAACGGCTCGCTGACCTTCCGAGCGGTTGACGACCGGGCCGACAGCGCTGACGGGGAGACCTCCGGATCGCAGCCGACCGCACCGCAGCCCACGCAGCAACGGCCAGCTACTCCGCAACAGCCGCCCCAGCCGCAGCCAGCCACCCAGCAGCCGGTCACGCCGTCGACCAACGACGAGACGGCGGTGATCCGCGCGGTCCGCGACGACGCGACGATTATCCTGCCCAAGTCCGGTGCTGGCGGTGAGCAGTGGACGCCGTCGGAGACGTCCAAGAACGGCAGCCAGGCACGATGACCGAGGGCAGGATCCGGTGATGTCGTCCGGGGTGCACCCGGCAGACCTCGAACCGGCGTGGATCAGCGAACGCACTTATGTGACCCGCCGCAGGCTGACCAGGATCGACGCGCCGGTCATGTTGTCGCTCATGGTCTGCCTGCTGACGCTGATCCCGTCGCACCTCATTCTGCCGGGAATGACCGATCTGGGGCGCCCGGCGCTGGTCGTGGCGATCCTGATGTGGTTCTGGTGGATGACGGCCCGGCTCAACTCGCGGTTGGTGCTCACCGGGCCGCAACCGCTGCGTTGGGCGATCCTGGCCTTCCTGCTGTCGATGCTGCTGTCGTACGCCATCGGATTCCTCCGCGGGCTGACCGTGATGGAGGCGAACTCGGCGGACCGCTGGATGCTGACCGCTGCGGCGATCTCCGGGGTGATCCTGTTGACTGCCGACGGCATGCCAAACTGGGACCGTCTCGACGGCGTACTGCGGGTGTTTGTCTACTGCTGTGCCTTCGTCGCCGTGGTTGGGCTGATTCAGGCATTCTTGTACTTTGATCTGACCCAGTACATGCGGGTACCCGGCCTGCAGATGAAAGGCTGGGTCGTCGGCCTGGAGATTCGTGGCGGCGGCGTACGGGTGCCCAGCACAACCTTCCATTACATCGAGTTCAGCCTGTTGATGGCGATGTCTCTTCCGTTCGCGATCCACTTTGCACGCTTTTCGGCCACCTCTCGACAGCGGCAGATGTTCGCACTCCTGGCGTTGCTCATCGCTGCGGCCATCCCGGCGACGATGTCCCGGACCGGATTCGTGGCGTTGGCGATCGTGCTGCTCGTGCTGATGCCCATCTGGGCGTGGCGCATGCGCTACAACATGATGGTGCTGGGTCTCGTCATGTTCGCCGGAATGGCTGTGGTGAAGCCGTCACTCGTCACCACGATCACCAACATGTTCCTCGGAGCGAGTACGGACCCGAGCATCACCTCGCGGACCGAGCGGTACGATATGGTCGGGTACTACTTCACACAACGACCGTGGTTCGGGCGGGGGACCGGGACCTGGGTGTCCCCCCAGTACCAGTACCTCGACAACCAGTGGCTCGCCTTCGCCCTGACCAACGGCGTGATCGGGGTCATGGTGCTCGCCGCGTTGCACGTCACCGCGATCGTCGTCGCGCTACTCGCCAGGCGCAGGTCGACGTCGGAGCGTGACCGGCACCTCTGCTCGATCCTCGTCGCGGTTCAGTTGGTTGCGATCGCGGCGGGCTTCACCTTCGACTCGCTGAGCTTCAGCACCTACGCAACGGCGATGTCGTTGATGGTGGGCATGTGCGGTGCTGTGTGGCGGCTCAGTCACCCGGCGTTGAAGGTGCGGACGTCAACGCCCCAGTGGTTCGGTTCATAACGAGGCCGGTGCCAGTGCCGGTGCCCGAGAAGCTCGGTTCTTCGGCCACCTCGGTCGTCGATCCGACATCTCAAAGAATGTCTATTGATTAACCGTATGAATGCGGATCATTACACGTTGTCCGTGGCTTGGTTGCCCGAATGGGCGATGGGTGGGCTGTCCGGGTCGCGCCGAGGGTCAGATGCATGCCCGGTTGTGAGCTTGGCTCACGCTGGTAGCGTCGGCGCTGCGTAGCTGGGGGAGGCGCGCGGTATCGCGTTGGGCTGGCTCCTGAAGGGACATTCGGTGAGGGCGGGCGTATTTAAATTTTTTGATCGTGGCAGCCGGCACTTCGTCGTCGTCGCGACCGCCGTCGTCATGATGGCGACCCTGATGATCGCGATGCCGGCGGCATCTGCGTCCACCGATCCATGCGCACCTCCGGTCAACGTGATCGCCTGTGAGAACAGCAAGTCGGGAACGCCGAGTTCGGTATGGGATATTTCCGGGGTCGGTGACCCAACGATCCAGGGCTTCGCAACCTCTATAAGCGTGAACGTCGGGGAACAAATCGGTTTCAAGGTGCGCACCGAGGCGTCCGCGTACACAATCAAGGTCTACCGGCTCGGCTGGTACGGCGGTGACGGCGCACGGGAGTGGGCCACGCTGACCCCGAGCCTGCCGTTGGTGGCCAACACCGACGCGGACTGCGTGCGCGCCACCGACACCCAAATTTTCGACTGCGGCACCTGGCAGGTCGGCGCTACCTGGGACGTGCCGGCCGACGCCGTATCCGGGGTCTACATTGCCCGACTCATCCGCTCGGACACCGGTGGTGACAGCCACATCCCGTTCATCGTGCGAGACGACACCAGCACCTCGCAGCTGGTGTTCCAGACCTCCGACACCACCTGGCAGGCGTACAACCGTTACGGCGGAGCGGACTTCTACTGGGGCGAAGGTCCGGCGTACCGCGCCTACAAGCTGAGCTACAACCGGCCGTTCGCCACCCGCGGCGCTCAGCAGGGGCGCGACTTCCTCTTCGCCAACGAGTATCCGATGATCCGCTTCCTGGAGCGCAACGGATACGACGTCAGCTATGTCAGTGGGCTCGACGCGGACGTCCGCGGTGAACTGCTGCTCAACCACGAGGTGTACGTCTCCGTCGGGCACGACGAGTACTGGTCCCCGCAGCAGCGGGCCAACGTCGAGGCAGCCCGCGACGCCGGAGTGCACCTGGCGTTCTTCACCGGCAACGAGGTCTACTGGAAGGTCCGCTGGGAGGACAGCGTCGACGGTGACGGTACGCCGTACCGTACCCTGGTCTGCTACAAGGAGACCTGGAACAACGCGCGGATCGACCCGTCGGACGAGTGGACCGGCGTGTGGCGTGACCCACGCTTTCCGACCGGCGAGGTGCGCGAGCCGGAAAACGCGCTGGTCGGCAACCTCTACATGGCCAACAACACCGACCTGGCCATGCAGGTCCCCGCCGAGCAGGGCAGGCTGCGGTTCTGGCGGCACACCGGCGTGGCCGAGCTGGCTCCGGGCCAGACCGCCACCCTCGCGCCGCACACCGTCGGCTACGAGTCCAACGAGGACCTGGACAACGGCTTCCGGCCGGCCGGCACCTTCCGGCTCTCCACCACCACCGGCCATACCCCTGAGTACCTGGTCGGTTACGGTCCGGAGAGCAAGCCGGGGGAGACCACCCACCACATGACCATGTACCGGGCACCGAGCGGTGCGTTGGTCTTCGGGGCCGGCACCATCCAATGGGCGTGGGGGCTCGACGCCTACCACGACGGTGGCTCGGGTGCGCCCGCCGACGACGCGATCCAGCAGGCCACGATCAACCTCTTCGCCGACATGGGCGCGGCCCCGACCACCCCGATGAGCGGCATCGTGGTGACCAGCCAGTCCGTCGACGCGCTGGCACCCACCGCGACGATCACCGGACCGACCGACGGCAGCTCCGTGGCCCACGGCGCGCCGGTCACGGTCACCGGCACCGCCTCCGACGCCGGCGGCGGGCTGGTCGCCGGCGTCGAGGTCTCTACCGACGGCGGCGGCACCTGGCACCCGGTCACCACCGGTACGCATTCCTGGACCTACGAGTTCCTGCCCACCGACACCGCCGCACACGTGGTGCTGGCGCGGGCAGTCGACGACAGCGGCAACCTGGGCACACCGTCCGACCCGGTCGCCCTGTCGGTCTCCGGACCGTACTCGTTGTTCGGCGAGGCGGTGCCGGACACCCCGGCGTTCGTCGAGACCGACAATGGCAGGCCAGACGGCGAGCCGCTGAGCACTCAGCCGGCGGTCGAGGTCGGGGTGCGGTTCACTCCTCAGATCGACGGTCTGGTCACCGGCCTGCGCTTCTACAAGGGCGAGGGTAACGGTGGCGAGCACCGTGGCACGCTCTGGACCAACGGTGGTTCGGTGCTGGCCACGGCAGTCTTCACCGCCGAGACCGAGACTGGCTGGCAGCAGGTGAGCCTGCCGACCCCGGTCCCGGTCTCCGCCGGCACCAGCTACGTGGTCTCCTACTTCGCACCGGAAGGGCGGTACGCCAGCGACGGCGGCTACTTCCTGACCGATCACGTCTCGGGACCCCTGCTGGCACCCGCCACTGCAGGCCCGGTGGGCAACGGTGTCTACCGGGAGGACGGACCCGGCTTCCCGAACAACTCGTGGGGTTCGACGAACTACTACGCCGACGTGACCTTCGTGACCGCCGACGACGCACCGCCCACGGTGTCGTCGACGGTGCCGATCGCGGACGCGGCGAACGTGCCGGCGGATGTGACCCCGTCGATCGTGTTCAGCAAGCCGGTTGACGAGGCCAGCATCGAGTTCACTCTGGCCGGCCCGGCCGACGAGCCGGTGGCGGGTGCCGTCAATTACGACGCTGCGGCCCGCCGGGCCACCTTCACCCCGGTGGTGCCGCTGACCGAGCAGACCACCTATACCGCGACGGTTACCGCACGTGACGACGCCGACGTGCCGATGAACGCGCCGTACTCGTGGTCGTTCACCTCGAGCTTCTCCGATCAGGTGGTGACCCTGTTCGAGCCGGACGTGGTCCCGCAACATCCCTCGGTCGGGGAGAGCGACCCGGTGGAGGTGGGCGTCAAGTTCACCCCGTCGGTGGACGGTGAGGTGGTCGGGATGCGGTTCTACCGTGGGCCTGGGAACACCGGTAGTCAGGTCGGTCGGTTGTGGCCGGTCGGTGGTGGTGCGCCGCTGGCGGAGGTGACGTTCCCGGAGGGCGGCGGTACGGGCTGGCAGGCGGCGGCGTTCGCTGAGCCGGTGGCGGTGTCGGCGGGTACGACGTACGTGTTGTCGTACTATGCGCCGAACGGCAACTACGCCTACGACCCCGGATTCTTCGACTCCGGCTACAGCCGTGGCCCGCTGACCGCCACCGCGGAGAACAACGGTGTCTTCAACTACACCGCCGGTGGTGGCTTCCCGACCCAGACCTACGGTGCGGCGAACTACTGGGTCGACCCGTACTTCCTGCCGACCGGTGACGGTTCGTCCCCGTCGCCCTCCCCGTCGTCGTCCGGCCGGCCGGACGAGAGCGGACCGGCGGTGACCGCGACGGTGCCGACACCCGGTGCCACCGGGGTGGCTGCCGAGACGGTGGTCTCCGCCCACTTCGACATCGACATCGACGAGTCGTCGCTGGAGTTCGAGCTGGTCGACGCGGCGTCCGAGCCGGTTGCCGGCACGGTCGGCTACGACGGCGCGACCCGGCTCGCCACGTTCACCTCGGACACCGCACTGCGGTCGCTGCACACCTACACCGCATCGGTGCGGGCCAGCAGCGACGGGACGACGATGGCGCAGCCGTACACCTGGTCGTTCACCACGACCTACGGCGACGACGTGGTGACCCTGTTCGAGCCGGACGCGGTTCCGCAGCAGTCCTCGGTCGGGGAGAGCGACCCGGTGGAGGTGGGCGTCAAGTTCACCCCGTCGGTGGACGGTGAGGTGGTCGGGATGCGGTTCTACCGTGGGCCTGGGAACACCGGTAGTCAGGTCGGTCGGTTGTGGCCGGTCGGTGGTGGTGCGCCGCTGGCGGAGGTGACGTTCCCGGAGGGCGGCGGTACGGGCTGGCAGGCGGCGGCGTTCGCTGAGCCGGTGGCGGTGTCGGCGGGTACGACGTACGTGTTGTCGTACTATGCGCCGAACGGTAACTATGCGTTCAATGCCGGGTTCTTCGGCTCCGGCTACAGCCGTGGCCAGTTGAGCGCACCGGCGGGTGACAACGGGGTTTACCGGTACGGTTCCGGCGGCGGGTTCCCGACCGGGACGTACAACTCTGCCAACTACTGGGTCGACCCGATGTACGTACCCGGTGCCGGTGACCCCGACCCCGACCCGACGCCGACGCCGACCACCAGCCCGTCACCGGCAGGACCGTCGCCGTCGCCGTCGACCGGGCCCAGTCCGACCGCGGAGCCGACCCCGACCGGGTCTCCGTCGCCGAGCCCCGAATCGACTCCGAGCCCCGAACCGACTCCGAGCCCCGATCCGTCGGTGCCGCCGGTCAGCATCTTCGGCCCGGAGGACGTGCCTGCGGCGGTGAACTGGGCTGACGAGGACGCAGTCGAGGTGGGGGTGCGGTTCCGCTCCGACGTCGCCGGTCAGGTCACCGGTGTCCGGTTCTACAAGGGCCCAGCCAACACCGGGACGCATCGCGGGTCGCTGTGGACGGCGGACGGTGTCCGGTTGGCGACGGCGGTGTTCACCGACGAGACGGAATCCGGTTGGCAGACAGTCACCTTTGATCAGCCGGTGCCCATTGTGGCGGACACCACCTATGTGGCCTCATACCACACATCGGTCGGCCAGTACGCCGTGACAGCCAACCAGTTCGCCGAAACCGAGCTGGACCGCTCGCCACTGCACGTGCTGGTCGGCGGGGGTGTGTACCACTACGACCCGTACGGCTGGGTGTTCCCCGGCCACTCGGTCAACCACAACTACTGGGTAGATGTCGTGTTCACGCCTAACACTTGAGGACAGTCGCGGCGAGGCCGTTGAATCATCGGCAGGGCGGCTCCGCCGAGACTGAAAGGGACAATAGGTGCGCATCCTCACATGCCTGCACACGATGGAGATCGGCGGGAGCCAGATCAACGCCATCGAGATCGCGGCGACCGTGGCCGGACTCGGGCACGAGGTGATCATCTACGGTCCGGACGGCGAGCTGCGAAGCATGGTCGACGAGTGGGGCCTGGAGTTCGTCCACGCGCCGCCGAAGGGCGAGGCGCCTTCACCGCGTAACGTCACCGCCATCGCCGACGTCGTCCGGCACCGTCGCATCGACCTGGTCCACGCCTACGAGTGGGCACCCACCTTGGAGGCCGCCTACGGCGCGTACCTGCGCCAAGGGGTGCCACTCGTGGTCACCGTGCTCTCCATGGAGGTGCCGGCCTGGGTGCCCCGGCATCTACCGCTGATTGTCGGGACCGAGCAGATCGCCGTACAGGAACGCCCACACCGGGCCGAGGTGCACGTCATCGAACCGCCGATCGACACTGACGCCAACGCTCCGGTCAGCGACCCCGGGCCGGCCCGACAAGCCCTCGGCGTCGCCGACGACGAGATCGTTGTGGTGTCGGTGTCCCGGTTGGCGGCGGCACTCAAACTCGAAGGACTGCTCGCCGCTACCCGGGCGATGGCCGGCATCGACCCGAAGCTGCGGATGCGGCTGCTGATCGTCGGCGACGGCGAGGCCCGCGCCGAGATCCAGCAGGCGGCCGACAAGGCCAACGCCGAGCGGGGCGCAGAGGTGGTCACCCTCACCGGCGCGATGCTCGACCCGCGTGACGCCTACGCCGCCGCCGACATCGTCATCGGCATGGGGTCGTCGGCGTTGCGCGCGATGGCCTTCGCCAAGCCGGTCGTCGTGCAGGGTGAGCAGGGGTTCTGGCTGCCGCTCACTCCGCAGACCCTGCCGGTCTTCCTCGACCAGGGATTCTACGGCCTCGGCGACGGCACCGACGGCACCGACCGGGTCGCCGCCGCGCTCACCGAACTCGCCACCGCCGAGCCCCGGCAGCGGGCCGAGCTCGGCGAGTTCGGCCGCCGTACCGTCGTCGAACGGTTCAGCCTGCAGGCCGCCGGCCGGCGGCAGGCGGACATCTACGCCCACGCGGCCGAGCAACGGCTGAATCTGCCGCGCCGGGCCGGGGCCATGGCCCATCCGACCGCCCACCTGCTCAACTTCAAGGCGAGTCTGGCCCGGCAGCGATTCGCTGCCGGTCGGAGCGCGGCCGGGAGCGGTAGTGACAGCTGAAGCAACGGCACCAGCTCCGCTCGGTGCCCGGGTCAAGCGCGCCCTCGCGTGGAGCACCCTGAACAGCATCGCCCTGCGGATCGGCAGCCTCGGCGTCGGCGTCCTGCTGGCCCGGCTGCTCGCTCCGGAGGAGTTCGGTGTCTTCGCGGTCGCGCTGACCGTGCAGACCATCGTGATGTCCCTGGCCGACCTCGGGATGAGCGCGGACATCATCCGGCACGGGGTGCAGGGCCGAGCCGGCACCGTCACCACCATCTCGTTGTTGACCAGCCTGGGCCTGGCCGGTGCGATGTCGCTGGCGGCCGGGCCGGTGTCGGCGGCGATGGACAGCCCGCAGGCCACCCGGGTGGTGCAGGTGATGTCGTTGACCCTGGTGCTCAGCGGCCTGTCGGTGGTGCCGTACGCGGTCATGCAGCGGGAGTTCCGGCAACGGGCCCAGCTCGGCCTCGACGGTGCCAGCCTGGTGGTGAGCACCACGGTCACGGTCGCCCTGGTGCTGCTCGGGTTCGGGGCGATGTCGCTGGCGATCTCCCGGGTGGTCGCCCAGTCGATGGTCACTGTACTGCAGTTCAAGCTGACTCGGTCCCGGCCGACGTTCGGGTTCGACTCGGCGGTGGCCCACAGCCTGATCCGGTTCGGCGTGCCGTTGGCCGGCGCCAACGTCCTGTCCTGGGTGGTGATGAACGTCGGTCACCTGACCGTCGGCGCCACTGCCGGAACGGTGATGCTCGGCCTCTACACTCTGGCGTTCAACATTTCCACCTGGCCGATGAGCGCCCTCGGGGTGGCGATCCGGGCGGTGGCGCTGCCGGCCTTCGCCACCGTGACCGATCCCCGGCGCAAGGCCGCCGGATTCGTCTCGGCCGCCGCGTTGACCTGGACCGTTGCGCTGCTCGTCGGCGTACTGCTGTCCGGGTTGGCCAGTGTCGTGGTGCCGTTGCTGTACGGTCAGCGCTGGTCGATGGCGGCCGACGCGTTGGCCGGTCTGGCCTTCTTCGGGGCGTTCCGGGTGCTGTTCGACCTGGTGGCGACCTACCTCATCGCAGTCGGCGCGAGCCGGGCGTTGTTCGTCGCCCAGGTGGTCTGGCTGGTCGCGCTCTTCCCCGCAGTGATCCTCGGCGTGCGCTGGTACGGCCTGGTCGGTGCCGGGTTCGGGCATGCGCTGGTCTGCGCGCTGATCATCCTGCCGATGTACGCGTTCGCGCTGCGTCGGCACGGCGTCCGACTGCGGGCGTTGGCCGGCGCGCTGGTGCTGCCGCTGGCCGTGGCGGTGCCCGCGGTGGCGCTCGGCCTGCTGATGGTGCGTACCGTGTCGGGCACGCTGTGGCAGTTGCTGGCCGGCGGTGCCGTTATGGCCGTGGCGTTCGCCGGGCCGTTGCTGCCCTGGCTGCGGCGCCGGCTGCGGGACCTCAAGGCGGCCGGCCAGGTCGCCGATCAGGTGGCTGACCAACCGGGCGGCGGCGAGCCAGCCGACTGTGGATCGAGTGACGACGGCCCGGCCACCGGTTCGCCCCCGCCGGTGCCGCCTGCCCCGACGACGCCGCTCGCCACGGCGGTCCGACCCTGAAAGAGGTGTACGTGTCTCTGCCAGCCCGCCGCGCGCTGCTGCCCCGCACCCGGGTGCCGGCACCGGTCCCGGCCGGTGATCCGGCCCGGACGCCACGGGTGTCGGTGATCATCCCGAGCTACAACTACGGGCGGTTCCTGCCGTCGAGCATCGGCAGCGCGCTCGCCCAGCAGGGCGTCGAGGTCGAGGTGGTCGTCGTGGACGACTGCTCCACCGACGACACCCGGCAGGTGCTGACCACCCTCCGGGCCGACGAACCTCGGCTGGTCGTGGTGCACAACGAGACCAACCACGGACCCTGCGTGGCGTTCAACGACGGGTTGGCGGTGGCGACAGGGGAGTTCGTCGTCCGGCTCGACGCGGACGACCTGCTGACCCCGGGGGCGCTGACCCGCGCGACGCGGCTGTTCGACGAGTTCCCCGAGGTCGGTCTGGTGTACGGCCATCCGGTGCACTTCCACGGGGCGGTGCCGACCGAGTTCCGGTCCGAGGTCACCGGTTGGACGATCTGGTCCGGCGAGGACTGGATCGCACAGCGGTGCCGGTTGGGTGTCAACTGCATCACCACTCCCGAAGCGGTGGTCCGGGCCAGCGTCTACGCCGAGGTCGGCCCGTGGGACAGCCGGATGCGCTACGCCTGCGACATGGAGGCCTGGATGCGGGTGGCGGCGGTTTCCGACGTCGGTCACGTCGACGGTGCCGACCAGGCCTGGCACCGGGAACACTCGGCCAGCGTCAGTGTCACCGCCGCGTCCGGCCGGCGGACCGACCTGATCGAGCGGCGGACCGCCTTCGACGTGCTGTTCGACGGTCCCGGTGGTGGCTTGCCCCGGGCCCGGGAGCTGCACGACCTGGCCCGTCAAGCGTTGGCCACCGAGGCTCTCGAATCGGCATGCCACGCCTACGACCGGCGGCTGACCGACCGCGAGCCGGTCGAGTGGTACGTGGAGTTCGCCCGGGAGACGTATTCTGCCGCAGAGCAGTTGCCGCACTGGGCTGGGCTGCAGCGGCGCCGGGCGGTCGGCGCGCGGTTCGCCCCGCTGGTGCCGGGCTTCGCCGCCAGCGTGGTGCAGCGTCGACTGCGCAACGACGCCCGTTACCGCACCTGGATCCGGCACGGCATCTGACGACCGAGCGGGTCGGTGCGGCCCCGGTGCCGGGCGGGGGACCGGCGGGGCGGGCCGTGTGGACCGGTCAGCCGGGGGTCAGCAGCGGGCGGTAGAAGGCGGTCAGGTCTTCGCGTAGGCCGGCGACGGTGTAACGGTCTCGCACCGCCGCCGAAGCGGCACCCGCCTGCCTGGCCAGCTCCTCCGGCTGGGTGACCCAGGTGGCGCAGGCCTGCTCGACGGCTCGGGCGAAGGCCAGCAGGTCACCATCGGGCACCGGCGCACAGTGGGCCGGGTCGAAGAACTCGCGGCCGGCCAGGCCGGGGTAGCCGACCACGTACGCGCCGCAGGACATCGCCTCGGCCGGCGGCATGCCGAAGCCCTCCCGGTCGCTGAAGCTCAGGAATATGGCGCAGTCGCGCATGATCTCCGCGGTCTGTTGCTCGGTGCGTCCGGCTATCCGGGTGACCTCCCAGCCGTCCAGCACCCGGCGGGACCGCAGGATGTGCAGCAACTGGTCGCGTTCGTCGGCCCGCCGGTGCCCGACGTACGCGATGTGCCGTCGCCGGGGCCAGCTGCCGAAAGCGAACACGTCGGGGTCGATCACGTTGCGGGTCAGCCGGACCGGGATGTTCGGGAAGGCGTGGTTGAGCAGCTCGACGTTGTCGTGCGAGACGGCCAGCAGCGCGGTCATCCCGGGCAGGTCGGCGTAGGGCGCACCGGGGCGGGTATCCGGGTACGGGATATGGTCAAAGGTGTCATACGCCCGTTGGTTGAACACCACGAGGCGTGGCCCGCGCGGGATCGTGGTCAGATTGGGTCCGTACCACTCGGGGACGACGAGGATGTCGGTCGGGCCGAGGGTGGCGTTCGTGGCCGCGACGACGGGCGTCTGGTTGGTGAACCAGGTGCAGCGGAACGCCGGGTCCTTGTGCATGACGTACGCCCGGATGCCCATGTCGTTGAGCAGGTCGACATGGCGATAGATGACCCGTACCCCGCCGCTGGGCTGTGGGTTGTCCGGCGCGAGGTAGTAGACGGTCGGTGTGCCGGTCCGTACGTCGGTGGTCTGGAAGGTCGGGACCTGCCGCCGGTTGATCTCTGCCGCCGTAAGGCGGGACCGGACCAGGCCCTTGGCCTGGTCCGCGAGACGGTTGATCACGTGAGAACTCCGTGCAACGGGGGTCGGGGTACCGGCGTGATCGTACCCGGCCGCTACCACCGCTTCGACTACTGTCGGTTGCCAGACAGGTGGCCGCCGAACATGGAATGTAGTGGACAAAGCGGGCAGTCGTCGACGCCAGCTGTTGTTAGCATCGGATGTTCCGCTCAGGGTGGTTGTCCGACTACTGCCGGTCGGTGCCGCCTTCGGTGCTGGCAGGAACCGTTCGAAAGGTCGTCCATGGTCGTCGCTACCGGACCCCGCCGGCCGCGCCGGCGCTGGATCCTGATCGCCAGCATCGTCGTCGGCGCGCTCGTCGTCGCCGGCACAGCGTGGGCGATCGGTGGCACCGTCCGCGGTCCGGTCGCCGCCGGGATCGCCCCCGGTACGGTCGCCACCGCGGGTGGTGCCGGTGCGACGCTGCGCCCGGTCGACGGCGGCCCGGACTTCTACGACCGCTTCTCCCCATCACTGCCCACCGGTCCCGAGTTCTTCCCGATCGGCGTCTGGCTGGAAAGCGTCACCGACCCCGCCGACACCGCCAAGGACGTCGAGACCGGCCTCAATACCTACGTCGAGCTGACCGGCACCACCAACCTCGACCTGGTCCGAGCTGCCGGGATGCACACGATCACCAGCCCGATCGGCGAACACGGTGACGAGACCGGCGGCTGGCTGATCTCCGATGAGGCCGACATGTGGGCCGGGCCCGGCGACGACCCCTGGACCGGCAACTTCCCGGGGCAGGGCGACATCTGCCAACCGGCCGACGGCGAGTGCGGCTACACCGTGCAGCGTGACATCCTCGACCGGCTGCCGGACGACCAGCGGCTGCGGATGGTCAACTACGGCAAGGGCGTGGCGTTCTGGCAGAGCGACGCCGATGCCGCCCGCTTCGTCAACGAGTTCGCCGACGTCGTGTCGGTCGACACCTACTGGTTCACCGACCGTGGCATCTGCGGGCACAGCGAAGGCGGCCGGTTCTTCGACCCCGACCAGCTCACCACCGTCGACGGAGCCGATCGGCTGCCCGCCGAGCTGTGCCACCGGGCTGCGAACTACGGCCGTACCGTCGGCCGGGTCCGGTCCCTGGTCTCGCCGCCCGGCAGCCGACCGGTCTGGAGCTTCGTCGAGGTCGGGCGTCCGTTCAACGAGGAGCACTACCCGACGATCGCCCCGGAGCAGGTCGTCGCGGCGGTCTGGAGCAGCATCATCCACGGCGCCCGGGGCATCGTCTACTTCAACCACAGCTTCAGCGGCCCCTGCCAGAGCCAGCATGCCCTGCGGGAACCCTGCTACGCGCCGGTGCGGTCGGCCGTGGCTGGGGTCAACGACCGGATCACCCGGCTCGCGCCGGTGCTCAACGCCCCGTACGCCGACGGGGTGGCCAGCGTCTCCACCGGAGTCGACCTGGCCACCAAGTGGTACGACGGACACTTCTACCTGCTCGCCAGCTCGGCCGGCGGCAGCGTCGCCGAGGCGACGTTCCAACTGCCGTGCGTCGGTGACGCCCGGATCACCGTGCTCGACGAGGACCGCACCCTGCTCGCCGACGACGGCCAGTTCACCGACTCGTTCATCGACGGCAACGCCGTGCACCTCTACCGGGTCGACGGCGGCTCCAGCTGCGGCGCGTACTGACCGGTCGCTCAGCCGGTGAGCGCGGTGATCGCCGCGCGGCGCAGCTCCAGTGGCGTCCGCGACTTCGCCGAGATCATCACGGCCACGTCGTCCGGGCCGATCTCGGCGACGAAACGGGCCACCGACGACTCGTCGAGCGGCACCTCTTCCCAGTACGCGTGGCACCGGCTGTCGGTGGTGGCGAACCCGGTCGCGGCCTGACCACCGAGCACCTCGTCGACGTAGACGCCGTACAGCGTCCACTCGGAGAAGTGCAGCTGTGCCCCGACGACATCGGCCCACCGTCGCCCGGTGACCGACTCGATCCGCTGCAGCAACCCCCGGACGATCACCGGATCCCAGGCCAGCAGGGATGAGACGTAATCCGGGTACGGGGGCGGCTGCGCCGGCAACCCCAGCAACGCGCGGGCCACCTCGTGCCACCGGACATGTCGGGGCAGCCGCTGGTCGACCTCGTCCGGTTGGCGGTAGAACCGCACGACGTCGTCGCGGCGGAAGGTCGCTGCGGAGAACGGCCGGACGAACTCGATGTCCGAGTCGACCAGCACCACGACGTCCGCCGGGATCCGGGCCGCCGCCGACAACTTGATCACCTGCTGCAGGATCCAGCCGCGTAGCGGCGGGAACGGCCGGCGCAGGTTCACTGAGTATTTCGTCCCCGGCAGCGACCGGACCGACGACGGCAGGAACTCGGCCTCGTCGTGCAGCACCGTGCGGTCGCCCCGCAGCGCCCCGAAGCGGGGCAGGTCCGCCCGGGGCACGATGATGTGATGCCGCACCGAGGCGGGGGAGTGGGCCAGCACCGAGCGGTGCAACGCGGCGCACAACTCGAAATCCGGGCCGAAGCTCGGGGTGACCACGGCAAGCTCCGTCAAGATGATCTCCTTCGTCGGGTCACCGGACCACCGCCGGTGACCAGGCATCGTGCACCAGTACCTGCGGTGCGCCCGAACCGTCCGCCGGGACCTGCCACACGTCACTGGTCGCGGCACCGCCGTCCGCGTCGCGGGGCAGCCCGTAGACGACGTTCCCGTCGTCGAGCCACTCGACCTGGTCGTCGACGCTGCGGGTCTCGGCCAGCATGGTCTCGGCGCCGGTAGTCAGGTCGTATACGGCCAACCGCCACTGGCCCGGCGGCAGGTCGCCGCGCTTCTTGAACACCACCCGGGTCCGGTCCGGCGACAACGACGGGCATTCGGCGTCCTCCCGCAGCGCGTCGACCCGGCGCTCGCCGATGCTTCCCTCGACCAGCCAGGTCCGGCCGCCCGACGCGGCGGTGGCGTAGAACCGGTCGTCGTCGGCGAAGGTGACCCCCCACAGGTTCTTGTCGGCCGCGGTGACCGGCTCGCCGTCGACGTAGAGCGGGAACTGTTCGATGTCGCCGACCACCTCGCCGTCGGTGCGGCTGATCACCGTACGGGTGGAGAACTCGCCCGGGTTGGCGTAAGAGTCGCCGGCCACGAAGGATGTGGTCGCGGCCAGCGTACCGTCGCGGGACAGCCGGGCCCGGGACGGGATCCCGGTCAACGGCAGGTCCAGCCTCGGCTCGAACCCCGCGTCCAGCAGCCGCGCCCGGTACACGGTGAGCAGCCCACGCTCGGCGGACAGGCAGAGAGTCTGCGAGTCGGTGGCGTACACCCGTTCGCAGCTCGCCCCGGTCAGCGCCCGCGGCCCGTCCGGATCGGACAGCGGCGTCATCGCGACCTCGCCGTAGCCGGTGCCAAGTGCGGTGGAGCGGAACACCAGGTGCGCCTCGGCGCGTACCGCCGCCAGGTCGGCCCGCACCGGCACCGGGCTGGCGTCGGCCTGCACCCGGGCCTGCGACTGCCGCACCTGCCACACGTACCCGCCGGCGCCGAACGTCACCAGCAGCACGATCGCGACGAGGACCGCCAGCCGGACCCGCAGCCCCATCAGGACCCCTCACCCGCCGGTACGACGGCGTCGCCGGCCGCCGGAGCGCGGTCCACGCCACGCAGCAGCCACCAGGCCACCGGGATGCCTCCGGCCAGGACCGCCGCGAAGACCAGCACCGCACCGGCCGGACCGGTCACCGACCACAGCAGACCGAAAGCGATCGACGAGACGAACCGGGTCAGCACCACCACCGTCTGCGCGGCGGCGATCCCACTACCCCGGGCCGGGGCCGGCACCAACCGGGCGACCAGCGCCGGCAGCACCCCGTCGGTGGCAGCGTAGAAGACGCCGAGCAGCAGCAGCACCGCGACGGTCAACCCGACGCCGCCGGCCGGCGCGGCGGCCAGCAGGTAACAGACGAGCAGCGCGCCGTGCCCGGCGACCATCACCTTCGCCCGGCCGACCCGATCGGCCAGTCGGCCCATCGGCACCGCCAACAGCAGGTACGCCACGTTGGTGCCGACGAACAGCAGCGGGAAGTACAACGCGGCGAAGTCGTCGCGGTCCTGCAACGTCAGGTAGAGGAACCCGTCGCCGATGGTCGACAGACCGAGCAGACCGGCGGCGAGCAGCGGCCGGCGCAGCCGGGCCCCGGTCACCTCGGCCACCATCCGCCGTACGCCGAAGCGCACCGCGCCCACCGTGGTCGACAGGTTCGGCACGAACAGCACCAGCACCGCCACGCCGACCACCGCGAACGCGAACGACACCAGGAACACCGAGTCGTAGCTGCCCGGGACTGCGGCGAGCAGGGCGAACGCCACCAGCGGCCCGAGCGCGGCGCCGACGGTGTCCAACGCCCGGTGCACGCCGAACGCCCGCCCCAGCAGCGCCGGGTCCGACGAGGCGGCGATCAGCGCGTCCCGGGGCGCGGTGCGCAGCCCCTTGCCGAGCCGGTCCGTGGTGATCACTGTGGTGATCGCGGCAAACCCCTGCGCCGGCAACATGGCGATCCGGCTCAGCGCCGACGCCCCGTAGCCGACCACCGCCACCCACTTCGGACGCCCACCACGGTCCCCGGCGTACCCACCGGCGATCCGGACCAGCGCGCTGACCCCCTGGTAGACGCCGTCCACGAAGCCGTACGCCACCGGGCTGAGCCCGACCACGGCGGTCAGGTACAGCGGCAGCACCGAGGCGACCATCTCCGAGGAGACATCGGTCAGCAGGCTGACCGTGCCGAGCAGCAGCACGGTGCCGGACACCCGCCGGCCGACGGCACGGCCCGGGGTGCCCGAGTCCGCGCCAGGCCGGTCGCGCAGGGTGACGTACACGGTGGATTGTCCGGTCAGCCCGCCAGCGCGGCGGCCAGCACCTCGACGACCCGGTCCTGCTGCCCGGTGGTCAGCTGCGGGTAGATCGGCAGCGACAGCAGCTCCGGCGCGGTCGACTCGGCGTGCGGGAACGACCCGACCGGGTAGCCGAGGTCGGCGAAGGCCGGGGTCAGGTGCACCGGCACCGGGTAGTGGATGCCGGCACCGATCCCGGCCGCGTTCAACGCGGCCAGCACGGCGTCGCGGCGATCGGCCCCGCCGGGCACCTGGACACAGTAGATGTGCCAGACGTGCAGGTTGCCGTCCAACGTCACCGGCCGGACCACGTCGAGGCCGGCCAGCAGCTCGTGGTAGCGGGCCGCGACGGCGCGCCGCCGGTCGTTCCAGTCGGCCAGCCGGGCCAGCTTGGCCCGCAGCACCACCGCCTGCAGCCCGTCGAGGCGGCTGTTGAAGCCCACCACCTCGTGCACGTACTTGCGGACGCTGCCGTGCGCCGACATCCGCCGGACGTCAGCGGCGAGCTGGGCGTCGGCGGTGACCACCGCGCCGGCGTCGCCGTACGCGCCAAGGTTCTTACCCGGGTAGAAGCTGGTAGCGGCGATCCCGTCGGCACCGGCGCCCCGGCCGTGCCGGGTCGCCCCCTGGCACTGCGCGGCGTCCTCGACGATCGCGATTTCCTGCCCCGTGGTGGACAAGCTGGCGAGCCCGGCGCGTAGCCGGTCCACCTCGGCGAGCTGACCGTACAGGTGCACCGGGGCGATCGCCCGGGTGGCCGGGGTGACCGCGGCCAGCGCCGCGTCCACGTCGATCAGGTACGTCGCCGGGTCGCAGTCGACCAGCACCACTCGGGCGCCGGCCCGGGCGACCGCCTCGGCGGTGGCGATGAACGTGTTCGCCGGCAGGATCACCTCGCTGCCCGGACCGACCCCGACCGCCCGCAGGGCCAGCTCCAGGGCGTCGGTGCCGTTGGCCACCCCGACACAGTGCGGCACGCCGCTGAACGCGGCGTACTCGGCCTCGAAGGCGGCCACCTCGGCGCCGCCGATGAACGCGGTGCCGGCGAGGACCCGCTTGAAACCGGCATCGACCTCCTCGGCCACCTCGGTGTGGGCGGCGGCAAGGTCGACGAGGGGGATGCTGCTCACGCGTGACTCCTCAACTGCGACTCGTTCGTTCGATCGGCGGGGTGGCCGGCCGGGCCGTCAACCGGCGCGTTGGCGCGGCGCAGGAAGCGGGCCGGCGCGCCGACCCACACCTCACCGGCGGGTACGTCGCGCAGCACCACCGAGCCCATGCCCAGCTGCGACCAGGCACCGACGGCGATCCCGTCGCGCAGCAGCGCGCCAGCACCGACGTAGACGCCGTCGCCGAGCCGCACCCCGCCACCGAGGCGCACCCCGGAGGCGATCGTGGCGTACGGCCCGATCACGTTGTCATGGGTCAGCACCACCTGTGGCATCACCGCGACGTGCGCACCGACGGACACCTCGGCGGTCAGATCCACCCCGGCCAGCAGCACGCTGCCCGGTCCGACGGTGCAGCCGACGCCGATCCGGGCGGCGGGGTGCACGATCGTCGCGTACCGCTGCGGCGGCAGGCCGAACCGCTCGACCAGCCGCCGCCGGGACCGGTAGTCGCGCGGGTTGCCGACGCAGACCAGCACGGCCGCGTCGGCCAGCTCGGCGACCAGGTCGGTGCCGCCGATCACCGGTACGCCGACCCGCCCGGTGCCGTGCAACGCCGGGTCGTCGTCGAGGTACCCGAGCAGCCGCCAGGTCGGTGCCGCCGCGTTGACCGCCGCGACAGCGGCGGCGGTCTCCCGGGCGAAACCGCCCGCCCCGACGATCAGCAAATCCCTCATCGGCCGGCCAGTTTGCGTAGCACCGCGACGATGTGGTCCTGGTCGGCCTCGGTGAGCGCGTGGTGCAGCGGCAGGATCAGCGAATCCCGGGTCAGCCGCTCGGTCACCGGCAGCGGGGCCGGGGCGACGTGGGCGTACGCCGGCTCCAGATGGGCGGCCATGATGCCGCGCCGGGCCGACACCCCGGCGTCGGACAGCCCGGTGAGCACGTCGTCGCGGCCGACGCCGAACTCCGGGTCGACCCGCACCCAGAACGACTGGAAGTTGGTCTCGCCGTACGCCGGATCGACCACCGGCACCAGCCCGTCGACCCCGGCGAGCAGTTCGTGGTAGCGGGCGGCGAGCGCCCGCCGGCCGGCGACCAGGCCGGCGAGCCGGCCGACCTGGACCAGGCCGACCGCCGCCTGGATGTCGGTCATCCGGTAGTTGAAGGCCGGCTCCAGGTACGCCTCCAGCACCGGCTGGGCACTGGCGTGCCGGTCGGCGGCGGAGACGTTCATGCCGTGCTCGCGCAGTCGGCGCAGCCGGACCGCGCCGTCGGTGTCGGCCAGGGTCAGCATGCCGCCCTCACCGGTGGTGATCACCTTGCGCGGGTGGAACGACCAGGCAGAGATCGCCGCCCCGGCACCCACCGGCTGCCCGTACGCCCGGGAACCGGCCGCGCAGGCGGCATCCTCGATCAGTGGTACGCCCCAGCCGGCAGCCGCCGTGCGCAGCGCGGCCGTGTCGAACGGCACCCCGCCCTGGTGGACCGCGATCACCGCCCGGGTACGCGGGGTGCGTACCGCCTCGATCGTTTCGACGGTCAGGTTGCCGGTGGCCAGGTCGACGTCGGCGAAGACCGGCTCGGCACCGGCGTGCCGGACCGCGTTCGCGGTGGCGATGAACGACAGCGACGGCACGACGACCTCGTCGCCGGGGCCGACGCCGTGCAGCACCAGCGCCAGGTGCAGCGCGGTGGTGCAGGAGCTGACCGCCACCCCGTGGCCGGCGCCGACGACGGCGGCGAACTCGCGCTCGAACCGCGCCACCCGGGGGCCCTGGGCCACCCAGCCGGAGCGGATCGCCGCGGCGGCGGCCTGCTCCTCCTCCTCGCCGAGCATCGGCAGCATCACCTGGATGCGGCGCGGACTGGCTTCGCTCATGCCGGTTGGCTCCAGTTCCTGGTCTGCATCCGCTCCAGCGCACCGGGCTGCTCGCTCAGCAACCGCTGGAAGTACTCGAGGGTGTGGCCGATGCCTTCGGCCAACGACACCCGGGGGGCGAAGTCGACCGTCTTGCGCAGTCTGGAGGTGTCCACCCAGAGCCGGGGGACATCGGCCGGGCGTGGCGGCTCGAACACCGGTTGCAGGTCGGTGCGGCCGACCGCCTCCAGCACCGTGCGGGCCAGCAGGCCGATGGTCAGCTCCTCGCCGTACCCGAGGTTGACCACCTCGCCGACCAGCTCGGTGGACTCGGCGACTCGGGCCAGCGTCTCGACGCAGTCCTTCACGTACAGGAAGTCGCGGGTGACGCTGCCGTCGCCGAAGACCACCGGCGGCTGCCCGGCCAGCGCCCGCAGGATGAACCGGGGGATCACCTCGCCGGAGTCACCTTCGAAGTGCGACCGCGGCCCGTAGTTGTTGAACGGCCGGACGCAGACCACCGGCAGCCCCCAGCATTCCAGGTACGAGCGGGCGTAGTGCTCACCGGCCAGCTTGCTGCTGCCGTAGACGGTCAGCGGCCAGGGGGTGGTCTGCTCGGTGATCGGGAACTCCAGGGCCCGGCCGTAGATCTCCGAGGTCGACACGTACAGCAGCCGGGACACCTGCGCGGCCCGCGCTGCCTCCAGCACGTTGAGTGTGCCGAGCGCGTTGACCTGGTGGTTCTCCACCGGGCTGTGCAGCGAGTGGCGTACCCCGAGGCAGGCCAGGTGGAACACCACGTCGACCCCGGCCGTCGCGTCCTGGCAGGTCTGTGGGTCGCAGATGTCGCCCTCGATCACCCGGACCGACTCGGCACCGGGGAATGTCAGATTCTCCCGGGTGCCGTTGCGGAAGTTGTCCAGCACGACGACCTGCGCGCCGAGCGAGACGAGATGCTCGGTCAGGTGCGAGCCGATGAAGCCGGCGCCGCCAGTGACCAGGACGGTGGAGTTGGCCAGGTCGACGGCGGGAGCGGCACCGGGAGTGGACCCGGCAGTGCCTGCGACGGTCATGCGGTGGGCTCCTCGTCCAGCGGGATCATCGTGCCGCCGGCGGCGAGGCTGCGGGTGGCGGCTTCCAGGACGGCCAGCACCCGCAGGCCGGAACGGCCGTCGGTCAACGCCGGGGTGCCGGTACGGATGGCGCGGGCGTATTCGTCGACCATGGTGCGCAGCGCCTCCCGCTCGGTCAGCGCCGGGGCGACCATGTCGCCGGAGCGGTACGACACCAGCATGTCCCGGCGGGCCTCGGTGCCGAGTTCGTCGGAGGTGGCGACGTCGACGCCGCGGTCGAACAGGGCGAGTCGCTGGCCCGGGTTGAGGTCGTCCCAGACCAGGGTTCGCTTCGACCCGCCGATGATCGTTGTACGGATCTTGACCGGGGACAGCCAGTTGACGTGCACGTGGGCGATCGCGCCGCTGCTCAGCCGCAGGGTGAGGTACGCCACGCAGGCCCGGCCGGCGCCGATGCCGTCGGCGCCGTGCGCCGCGACCGCCACCGGCCGTACCCCCGGCGGCAGCACGAAGTCGAGAATGGACAGGTCGTGTGGGGCGAGGTCCCAGACGACGTCGATGTCGCGCTGCACCAAACCCAGGTTGATCCGTACCGAGTCGAGGTAGTGCAGCTCACCCAGCTCGCCGGAGTGCAGCATCTCCCGGATCCGCAGCACCGCCGGGGTGTAGCAGTAGGTGTGGTCGCACATCAGGGTCAGGCCGCGCTGCTCGGCCTCGGCGACCAACCGCGTCCCGTCGGCGTGGTTGGCGGCGAGCGGCTTCTCGACCAGCACGTGCTTGCCGGCGCGTAGCGCGGCGAGGGCGACCTCGAGGTGGGTGCCGGCCGGCGTGGCGATCGCCACGGCACCCACCGAGTCGTCGGCGAGCACCCGGGCCAGATCGTCGGTCGCACCGACCGTCGAGTAGTCGCCGAGCACCGTGCGGGCCCGACCGAGATCGAGGTCACAGAGCCAGCGCAGCCGGAACGCCGGGCTGGACATGAAGTTGCGGACCAGGTTGGGGCCCCAGTAGCCGGCGCCGATGACGGCTACGCCGATGGGTTCGTCCGGCATGGCAGGCGGATGGGTCACGGATGTCCATTTCGTCGGGGGGCATGCTGACCCGGGCGGAGCCGGGCCGACCCGGGCCACCGCCGGATGGGCGCGGCCCACCGGTGGGCCCAGCGGAGAGGGTCCGTTCGGGAAGCTACCGAGCGTTGCCACGCCGACGCCAGCACTGTGACGTAAACCCGGCACAACCGCGCGGTCAGGAGGTACCTTCGTTGGCCGGGGTCCACCTGTCGGCCAGTGCCGGCCCGGATGGTCGGTTCCTTCCGGCCGGAGAGTCGGCCGCTTCGCAGCACAGGATCGGTTTCCCGACATCGGCGGCGCCGGTGACCCCCTACCGTGTGCGCCGCACCTCCGGCAGCTCTGACACACTGCCGGTGACCAGGGAGGATCACCGCTCATGAGTGCAACCGCAGCGCGCCCGGGCGCCACCGCCGCCAGCTCCGCCGAGGTCACCGTCGCCGGCTCCGCCGACGTGGCCGACACGGCGAGTATCGGTGCCGGCACCCGCGTCTGGCACCTGGCCCAGATCCGCGAGGACGCGTCGGTCGGCCGCAACTGCATCATCGGCCGGGGGGCGTACGTCGGTCCGGGGGTCCGGCTCGGCGACAACGTGAAACTGCAGAACCACGCCCTCGTCTACGAGCCGGCGCAACTCGACGACGGAGTGTTCATCGGGCCGGCGGCGGTGCTCACCAACGACGAGTACCCCCGGGCGGTCACCCCGGACGGGCGGCTGAAGACCGGCGACGACTGGACCGCGGTCGGTGTCACCATCGGCACCGGCGCGGCGATCGGTGCCCGGGCGGTCTGCGTCGCCCCGGTGCGGATCGGCCGCTGGGCGACGGTCGCCGCCGGTGCCGTGGTCACCCGGGACGTCCCGGACTTCGCCCTGGTCGTCGGGGTGCCGGCGCGTCGGGTCGGCTGGGTCGGCCGGGCCGGCGTACCGCTGGTCGAGGACGGCGACGGCCGGTACGTCTGCCCCCGCACCGGGCAGCGCCACGTCGAGCGCGACGGGCAGCTCACCGAGGAGTGAACCCGGCCAGCCCACGTCCGCACGGCAGGATCATCGGCGGTCCGAGGGTCGGGGTCAGGCGTGGGTACGGTGCTTGCGCTCGGGCGCGCCCGCGGCGACCTTCTCAGCGGTCTGATCGACCGACACCGCCTCGGTCGGGACCGCGTCCACCGGCAGGGTCTCCTCCGACGCCTCCTCCGGGGCCTGCGCAGTCGTCGTTGTCGGCTCGGCCTGCTGCGCGGCCGTCTCGGGCCGCGGCTCCGCCGGCTCAGGTTCCCGCGCTGTTTCCTGCGCTAGTTCCTGCGCCGCCGGTTCTGGTTCCCGCAGCCCGGCGAGCCGTTGCTGTTCGGTGGCCAGCTCGGCCTGGACCGCACTGAGCGTACGCCGAGCCTCGTCGGACTCCTGCCGGGTGAGCACCATCTGGTGCCGCAGGTCAGCGAGGGCCTGCTGCGCCTCGGCGACCTCCTGCAGTACCTCGGTGAGCTGCTGACCGGCGGAGACGACCTCACGCTGGGCGGACGCCACCTGCTGCTGACTGCTGGCCAGCTGACGCTGGGCAATCGCCGCGTGCTCCTCGGAGAGACGTCGGACACTCGCGGCGTGCTCGTCGGCGCTGCCCCGGGCGCTCAGCGCGTACTCCTCGGCCTGCTGGCGGATGGTCACCGCCTGTTCCTCGGCCCGGGAGCGGATGTGGGTGGCGTACTCCTCGGCCTCACCGCGCTGGTTCGCGATGATCTCCTGGGTGGTGTCGCGCCACTGCTCCACCTCCTGCTCGGCGGCGGCCCGCAACTCGCCGATCTCCTGCTCCATCGTCGCGCGGCGCCGGTCGACCTCCTGCTGTACGCGGTCGCGCAGCTCGGCGACCTCTGCTTCGGCGGTACTGCGCAGCATGGTCACCTCCTGCTCGACCTGGTCACGTCGGGCGGCGAGCTCCTGGTCCAGCTCGGCGCGGGTCTGCGCGACGAACGCGTCGGTCTCGGCGTGGGTCCGGGTGACGTACTCGGTGGCCTGCTCGACGGCCTGAGCGGCCTCCCGGTGGGCCGACTCGGCGGCGGCCTCGCCTTCGGTACGGATCCGTTCGGCGTCCTGCCGGGCGGCGGCGACCGCCGCCTCGGCGGCCTCGCGCAGGTTCGCCGCCTCCTCCTGGGCGGTGGTGACCAACCGGCTGGCGTCCATCCGGGCCTGGGTGACCAGCCGTTCGGCCTCGGCCTGGGCGTCGGTCAGGGTCCGGTCGGCGGTCTCCTGGGCGGTGCTGACCGCGTTGCTGGCCTGCTCCTGGGCGGTGGTGACGGTCTGCCTGGCTTCCCGCTGCGCGGCCTTGATGGTGTCGTCGGCCTCGCGCCGCGCCGCGTGCAGTGCGTCGTCGGCCTGCTGCTGGGCGGTGGCGATGAGCTGGTCGGCCTCCTCCCGGGCGGCGACCAGCGCCGCCTCGGCCGCTGCCCGCAGGTTGTCCGACTCCTCGCGGGCGCTGGTCACGGTCGCCTCGGCCTCGGCGCGGCGGGCGGCGTTGGCGCGGTCCTCCTCGGCGCGGCGGGCGGCGAGCGCCAGCTCGAAGTCGCGCATCGCGGTGTCGGCCTGCTGCCGGGCGTCGGCGAGTACCTGCTCGGCCTCGGCGCGGCGGGCGTCGATCTCCTCGGCGGCGTTGAACCGAATCTCTTCGGCCTGGTCCTCGGCGAGTCCGAGAATCTGCTCGACCCGGGGGCCGAGGTGCCGGAACGACACCTGGTCCAGGAAGCTGGTCTCCCGCCGGGCCTCGGTCAGATCCGTCTGGAGCTGCTCGATCTGCGCGGCCAGGGTGTGCATCTGTACGTAGATCTGTTCCCGCTCCGCGCCGAGCGTGGCCAGCTCGTTCTCGGTACGGGCGATGTAGCGGTCGACCTGACGTCTGTCGTACCCCCGCAGCGCCAGCTCGAAGTTGGGCCCCGACCCGGAGTCCCCGTCAAGGTTGAAGAGTTCTTCGCCTTGCGCCATGGCTCCATCCTCACACGCAACGCCCTGTTGCGGGGCGATACCCATGCTCCTGACAGGACGCGCGTCACTTCGGTTGATTTGCCAGGTGTGAACCATTCGCTCAGCGGGTATGCAGGAACACCGGCGGTGACCAGGCGCGTCGCCCCGGGCGGCAGGCTGGCAGGGACACATACAGCAGGGGACCGGGCACCGAACGCGAAGGGCCACGCCGGTGGTGCGGCGCGGCCCTTCGTCGGTGTGGTTCAGGTGGTCAGTGCACCGCAACGGTGCGGCACCGGGTGGTCAGCTCGCCGACTTGGCGTTGACCGGCTCGGCGCTGTCGTCGGCCTTGCCGCTGTCCGCGCCGCCCTGCGGCACGCCGGGAACGATCCCGGCCAGGCCGGAGAGCATCTGGCCCAGCTGCGACGTGACCGCGTCCTTCTGCCGGTTCAGGTCCTCGACCTCGCGGCGAGCGGCCTGGGTGGTCAGCTCGGCCTCGGTCCGGGCCTCGGTGAGCAGCCGGTTGGCTTCGCTGCGCGCCTCGTTGAGGGTCTTGTCCGCCAGCGACTTCGCCTTGTCCACGGTCTCCTGGGCGGACCGCTCCGATTCGATTCGGCGTGCCTCGGCGCGCTGCTCGATCTCCTTCGCCCGGTCTTCGGCGGCCCGGGCGCGCCCTTCGGCCTCGGCGACCATCCGCTGGGTCTGCGCGACCTGGGCAGCGTGCCGTTCCGACTCTTCCCGCTCGGCCTTCTCCCGGCGCTCGGCCAGCTGCAGCTCCAGCGCCTGCAGATCCTTGTCCCGCTTGTCGCGAGCGTCGGTGAGCAACTTGGTGGCCTCGGCCCGCTTCTCCTCGGCCTCCCGGGCCGCCTTGGCCCGCAGCTGGGTGATCTCCCGCTCCGCGGTGGCCCGCAGGGTGGCGACCTCACGCTCCACGGTCGACTTCAGCTCGGCGACCTCGTGTGCGGTGACCGCGCGCAGCTGCTTGGTTTCCCGGTCCGCGTCGGCCCGCAGCGTGTCCGCCTCGCGCCGGGCCTGCACCCGGACCTCGGCCGCTTCCCGCTCGGCTGCGGTCCGGACGCTGCCCGCCTCCCGCTCGGCCCCGGCCTTCATCGCGGCGGCCTCGGCCCGCGCCTTGTCGGTGATCTCCCGGGCCTCCAGCCGGGCTGCGGAGAGGATGCCCTCGGACTCCCGCTTGGCCTCACCGCGGTGGTCGTTGGCCTGCTCCTCGGCCAGCCGGAGAATCTGCTCCACCCGGGTCCCCAGGCCGGAGAGGGTGGGCCGGTTGTTCTCCTCGAGCTGCTTGTTGGTGTCGGTGAGCTTCTGTTCGACCGCGTTGAGCCGCTGCTCGGCCTGGCGGAGCCGGCGCTGCGCGTCGTTCATCCGCTGCTCGGCCTCAGCTCGAGCCTGCTCCGACTGGGTGAGGGCGGCTACCAGCCGCTGCAGGTGGTCATCCACCTGGTTGCGGTCGTAGCCACGAAGCACGACGGTGAAGTCGTGCGGAGCGCTGGCGTTATCGAAGAACGCAAGGGAGGACTGCTGCTGGGGCATTGAGACATAGTGGCAGACGTACCTAGGTGTTTCGCAAGAGCGAACTGCCCGTCACCACGATAGCCGACATGGTCATCTTTTCTCAGCCGACCGGCGATCGGTCTACGAATTGTAGGCGCGCGCGTACGCAACGAAGTCTTTTTGGTCGTCGGGCCATCGCCGTCCACCCTGTCCGGAGCCCGGTCAGCGCGACGTCTGCCCAGCTCAGAGCGGTTCCTCTGGGTGGTTCCGGGCAACGCCGGCAACGTCGGGTGGGGTCATGCCCGGCCGGCGGGCCGGCCGCCGACGAACCGTTCCGTCGCCGGTGTCACACCGGGTGGCTCGCCGCCGGGGCACCGTACCTGAAAACCGGTGAAGTTGTCGGTCCGCTTCCTTTCGGCATTCCCGACCGACCAGTTCCGGTCCGTCGATCCGCATCAGCGGACCGGAGCTGGCCGGCCAGTCGGCACGACCGGGCCGGTTCGTGACTCAGGCCGGCTGGTCCGTGGCCGCGGCCGGCTGGACCAGCTCGACCAGGACGCCGCCAGCGTCCTTCGGGTGCACGAAGTTGACCCGTGAACCGGCGGTGCCCGGCCGGGGTGCGTCGTAGAGCAGCCGCAGTCCGCGCTCGCGCAGCGCGGCGCACGCCGCGTCGATGTCCACCACCGTGTACGCCAACTGCTGCATCCCGGGGCCGTTGCGGTCCAGGAACTTGGCGATGGTCGACTCGGCGGACAACGGGGCGAGTAGCTGCACCTGACCGCCGTCGGGCACCGGCCCGACGGCGAGCATGGCCTCGCGTACCCCTTGGGCGTGATTGACTTCCAGGTGTACGCAGCGCATGCCGAAGGTGCGGGTGTAGAAATCGAGCGCGGTGTCCAGATCCGCCACCGCGATCCCGACATGATCGATCTTCAGCAGGCCGATGTCTGTGACATAGTCCGCAGCGGCCTCGGCAGGAGCTTCTTCCGTCATGGCGATAGTCTGGCCGAACCATCGTTAAGTTGTTGCCGGCACCCCGGCCTTGTCCCACTGTGCGGAGGCGGAATCCCATGACCTCGGTGATCGTCAGCGGCGCACGCACCCCGATGGGCCGGTTACTCGGCAACCTGAAGGACTTCCCGGCCACCGCCCTCGGCTCGACCGCGATCTCCGCCGCCCTCGGTCGCGGCGGCGTCGACCCCGGTCAGGTGCAGTACGTCATCATGGGCCAGGTGCTCCAGGCAGGCAGCGGCCAGATGCCGGCCCGGCAGGCCGCGGTCGGCGCCGGTATCCCGATGAGCGTACCCGCGCTCACCATCAACAAGGTCTGCCTTTCCGGTCTCGACGCGATCGCGCTCGCCGACCAGTTGATTCGGGCCGGCGAGTTCGACGTCGTGGTGGCCGGCGGGATGGAGTCGATGACCAACGCGCCGCATCTGCTGCGGGGCCAGCGCGCCGGCTACAAGTACGGCGACGTGGTGGTCGCCGACCACATGGCCCTGGACGGGCTGACCGACGTGTTCGACTGCTGCGCGATGGGCGAGTCGACCGAGCGGCACGGCGCCCGGCTCGGCATCAGCCGGGCCGAGCAGGACGCCTTCGCCGCCACCAGCCACCAGCGGGCCGCGGTCGCCCAGAAGAACGGCGTCTTCGCCGAGGAGATCACCCCGATCGAGGTGCCGCAGCGCAAGGGCGACCCGGTCCGGCTGCTCAACGACGAGGGAATCCGGCCGGACACCACTGCCGAGACGCTGGCCCGGCTCCGTCCCGCCTTCACTCCGGACGGCACCATCACCGCCGGTAGTTCGTCACCGATCTCGGACGGCGCGTGCGCCGTGGTGGTGATGAGCCGGTCCCGGGCCGAGGCGCTCGGCCTCAACTGGATCGCCGAGATCGGTGCGCACGGCAACGTCGCCGGCCCGGACAACTCGCTGCACTCCCAGCCGTCCAACGCCATCCGGCACGCCCTCGGCAAGGCCGGGATGACCGTCGCCGATCTCGACCTGATCGAGATCAACGAGGCGTTCGCCGCCGTCGGCGTGCAGTCGACCCGGGACCTCGAGGTCGATCCAGGGATCGTGAACGTCAACGGCGGCGCGATCGCTCTCGGTCACCCGATCGGCATGTCCGGCGCCCGGCTGGCGCTGACTCTCGCGCTGGAGCTGCGTCGGCGTGGCGGTGGGACCGGCGCCGCCGCGCTCTGCGGCGGCGGCGGGCAGGGCGACGCCCTGATCCTGCGGGTGCCGACCGCGAAGTGACTGCGGGTGCTGACCGCGAGGTGAGCCGGGGCGGCTCCCGCGACGTTCCGGATCTCGTCCGGCGGGCCCGCGCCTACGACGCCCGGTCCGTGGCGCGGCTGATCACGCTGGTCGAGTCCGGCGGGCCGCTGCTGCCGCAGATCGCCGCCGAGCTCGCCGGGCACACCGGGCACGCCCTGGTCGTCGGGCTGACCGGCGCGCCCGGCGTCGGCAAGTCGACCACCACCAGCGAGCTGGTCCGGGTGCTGCGCGGCCGGAACCTGCGGGTCGGCGTCCTTGCCGTCGATCCGTCCAGCCCGTTCACCGGCGGGGCGATCCTCGGCGACCGGGTACGGATGCAGGACCACGCCACCGACCCGGGCGTGTACATCCGCTCGATGTCCAGCCGGGGCCACCTCGGCGGGCTGTCGTCGGCGACCCCGGCGGCGGTGCGGGTCCTCGACGGCGTCGGCTGCGACGTGGTGCTGATCGAGACGGTCGGCGTCGGGCAGGCCGAGGTCGAGGTGGCCGGGCTGGCCGACACCACGGTGGTGCTACTCGCCCCTGGCATGGGCGACGCCGTGCAGGCGGTGAAGGCCGGCATCCTGGAGATCGCCGACATCTTCGTGGTCAACAAGGCCGACCGGGACGGTGCCGACGGCACCGTACGGGACTTGAAGGGCATGCTCGCGCTGACCGCCACCGCCCCGGGCGGCTGGCGTCCGCCAGTGCTGCGGACCGTGGCCGCCAACGGCGACGGTCTTGACGATCTGGTGACCGCGATCGAACGGCACCGCGACTGGCTGGCCGGCCGGGGCGAGCTCACCGCCCGTCGGGCCCGGCGGGTCGCCGCCGAGGTCGAGGCGATCGCGATCGGCACGCTGCGCGAGCGGATCAGCTCGCTGCGCGGCGGTACGCTGCCCGCCGAACTCGCCGCCGAGGTGCTCGCCGGCCGGCTCGACCCGTACGCCGCCGCCGACCGGCTGCTCACCGAGCTGACCCGGCCCACCCCGACGCCGTCTTGACCCGGTTGCGCTGACCGCTCTCCGACCCCGCGCTGGTCCGGCTGCCGCCACCCCCGCTGGTCGGCTACTGGTGCAGGCGCGGTCGGCGCACCGACGCGAGGTCCGCTAGGGTCGGCGCGTGCCCACCACCGTCGATCTCCCGATCATCGAGCTAACGGCTGCGACCGTCGGCTACCTCAGTGCCGAGCCGGTGCTGCGTGACGTGACGCTGACCGTGCGACCCGGTCACCTGCTGGCGGTCACCGGGCCGTCCGGTGCGGGCAAGACGACCCTGCTGTCGGCGATGGCCGGCCTGCTGCGGCCGATCGGCGGATCCATCTCGCTCGGCGGTGAACCGCTGCGCGACCGCGACCACGCCGTGGATCGCAAGGTCGTGCTGGTCCCACAGGACAACGGCCTCGCCGCGGTGCTGACGGCGGGGGAGAATTTGCAGGTGGCGCTGATCGCTGTCGGGATGAGCCCGGCGGCAGCGCGGCGGGCCGGCGCGGCCGCACTCGACCGGCTCGGCCTCGCCGGTCAGTCCGACCAACTCGTCGAGGAGCTCTCCGGTGGCCAGCAGCAGCGGACCGCGTTGGCCCGGGCGCTGGCGCTGCACGGTGACGTGCTGCTCGCCGACGAGGTGACCAGCGAGCTGGACGCGGCCAACCGGCAGCTGGTCCTCGACCTGCTACGGGCCGAAGCTGACCGGGGTGCAGCCGTCGTCTTCGCCACCCACGACCCGGAGGCGGCCGCCGCCTGCGACGCCGAACTGCACCTGCGCGACGGCCGGGCCGAACTGACCCGACAGTGGCCCGATCGGCAAGTGATCTAGAAGGATCTGGCCGGTATATCGACCATGATTCTTTCAGATCGCGGCGCACCCGGGCGGCATCGCGGCGGACCCGGGCGGCACCGCTGCGAACCCGGTCGGCGCGGGCAGGTCCGGCCCGGTCCTTGCGCCGCTGTTGCAGGTCCGGTGGCGGTGAGTACGCCGGACTGCTCGAACACCAGCCAGTCGAGGCCACCCGCGTGCCCAGCAGGCAGGTTCCATGGCAACCACATCGGGTGATTCTCGGCGCTGCGCCGGCTGCGGCAGCCGCCAAGCCGACACGGCCGGCATTCCGACACCGGCCGGCCCAGCCGCGGGTCACAATCGCGGTGCCACCTCTGCGGCGACGAGTTCGATGTGGTCGAGGTCGGCCAGGTCCAGCACCTGCAGGTAGATCCGTTGGGCGCCAATCTCGGTGTACCGGCCAATCTTGTCCACCACCTCGGCCGGCGTGCCGGCCAGACCGTTCGCGCGCAGCTCGTCCGGCTCCCGGCCGATGACCGCCGCCCGTCGCGCCACCTCGGCGTCGTCGCGACCGCAGCACAATACCAGTGCGTTGGACAGCCGCAGGCCGTCCGGATCGCGGCCGGTCTCGGCGCAGGCCGCCCGGACCTGCTGGAACAGCCGCGCCGACTCGGTGAGGCCCTCGAACGGCACGTTGAACTCGTCGGCGTAGCGGGCAGTCAGCTGCGGGGTCCGACGGCGGCCCTTCCCACCGAGCAGCACTGGCGGCCGGGGCCGCTGCACCGGCTTGGGTAGCGCCGGTGAGTCGGTGACCTGGTAGTACCGGCCCTGGAAGTCGAAGGTGTCGCCGACCGGGGTCTCCCACAGGCCGGTGATGACCGCCAGCTGCTCGTCGAGCCGGTCGAATCGCTCGGCCAGCGACGGGAACGGCACCGCGTACGCGGTGTGCTCGGCGGCGAACCAGCCGGCCCCGATGCCGAACTCGACCCGCCCGCCGCTCATCTCGTCGACCTGCGCGACGGTGATCGCCAGCGGGCCGGGGTAGCGGAAGGTGGCGGCGGTCATCAGGGTGCCGAGCCGGATCCGACTGGTGTCCCGGGCCAGCCCGGCAAGGGTCGTCCAGGCATCGGTGGGGCCGGGCAACCCGTCGCTGCCGCCCATCGCCAGATAGTGGTCGGACCGGAAGAAGGCGTCGTACCCGGCGTCTTCGGCGCAACGGGCCACCGCGAGAAGCTGCTGGTAGCTGGCGCCCTGTTGAGGTTCGGTGAAGATCCGCAAGTCCACGCCGTCGAGCATAGGCCGGTCAGGACGATCGGGCCGGGTGCACCGGTACGCCCGGTAGGAGACGTTGTCGTCGGGGACCTGACCGGCCAGCACCGCGCTACCTGGAACCCAACCCGGTTACCCTGTGTCGTTGCTGAACGCCGCCGCTTGAAGTGAGGAAGAGCGACCATGCGCTGGTCCCGACTACACGTGCCCACGTTGCGTGCGGACCCGGCGGAGGCCGACGCGCCGAGCCACCGGCTGCTGCTGCGGGCCGGTTACCTGCGGCAGCTGATGGCCGGCCACTACTCGCTGCTGCCGCTGGCGGTGCGGGTACGGGCGAAGGTGATCGAGGTGATCCGCGACGAAATGGCGCGGATCGGGGCGCAGGAGTTCAGCCTGCCCGCGTTGCATCCGGCGGAGATCTGGCGTCGGACCGGCCGGTGGGACTCGATGGGTGAGGAAATGTTTCGGCTGCGTGACCGCAGGGGTGCTGACCTGGCGTTGGGCATGACCCACGAGGAGGTGTTCACGACCCTTGCCCGGGAGCTGAACTCCTACCGGGAGCTGCCGCAGCTGTGGTACCAGTTCCAGACCAAGTTCCGGGACGAGCCGCGGCCCAAGGCCGGGCTGATGCGCACCCGCGAGTTCACCATGAAGGACTCGTACAGCTTCGACCTGGACCGGGCCGGGCTGGACCGGTCCTTCGACCTGCATCACGACGCGTACCGACGGATCTTCGACCGCCTGGGTATCCCGGCGGTGGCGGTGCAGGCGTCCAGCGGCGCGATGGGCGGGTCGGCGTCGGTCGAGTTCATGTGCCCGGCACCGACCGGCGAAGACCAGGTGGTCGACTGCCCGGCCTGTGGCTACGCGGCGAACCTGGAGAAGGCGACCTCGCGGCTCGATCCATCGACGGACTCCGCTGGGTCCGCCGCCCCGCAGCCGTTCGACACCCCGGGCGTACGGACCATCGACGACCTCGCGGTGCGCTTCGCCGCGCCGGCCGACCGGCAGATCAAGACCCTGGTGTACCTGCTCGACGGCCAGCTCACCCTGGTGCTGCTGCGCGGCGACCACCCGCTCAACGAGCAGAAACTGGTCGACGCCACCGGCGCGGCGCAGCTGCGGCCGGCAGCCGGCGACGAGATCCGGGCGGCGCTGGGGGCGGCCCCGGGCAGCCTGGGCGCGATCGGGCTGACGGGTCTGCCGGTGATCGCCGACGAGGCGTTGCGCGGCCGGCGGGACATGTTCACCGGCGCCAACGTCGACGGCGTCCACCTGCGTGGCGTCGACGTCGACCGGGACATCGCCGTCGGCGCCTGGGCCGACCTGCGCGAGGTGGCCGCCGGCCAGCCGTGCGTGACGTGCGGGGAGCCGCTGCGGGTACGCCGGGCGATCGAGGTCGGGCACATCTTCAAGCTCGGCCAGCGCTACAGCGAGGCGCTGGACGCGTCGGTGCTCGATCCGGCCGGCAACCGGATTCCGGTGGTGATGGGCAGCTACGGGATCGGGGTGGAGCGGGCGATCGCGGCGATCGTGGAGAGCCACCACGACGCCAAGGGCATCGTCTGGCCGGCGGCGGTCGCCCCGTTCGAGGTGGCGGTGGTCGTCGCTCAGGTCGACGACGGTCCGGTGGCCGAAACCGGCGAGCGGATCTACCAGCGGCTGCGCGGCGGCCGGGTGGACGTGGTGATCGACGACCGAGCGGAGCGGGCCGGGGTCAAGTTCCGTGACGTCGAGCTGGTCGGCATTCCGTTGCGGGTCACTGTCGGAAAGCGGTCGCTGGCCGAGGGCGTGGTCGAGGTGACCGACCGGGCCGCCGGGGAGACGGTGCGGGTGCCGGTGGACGAGGTGGTCGATCATCTCTGGCGGCGGCTGCGGCCGACCGGCTGAGGCGGCATCCGTCGACGATCTCAGCCAGTGGGCTTAGCGATCGTTCAGTACGGGCTCTAGACTCGGATCCGCCCGGACCCGAGGAGGCCCCGATGGACGCCGAACAGATCGCCGCCGGTCGTGCCCGCTGGCAGGCCCGCTACGACGCCGCGAAGAAACGCGACGCGGACTTCACCACGCTGTCCGGCACGACGGTGGACCCGGTCTACGGTCCGCCCGACGGCGCCGACCACCCGGGCTTCGAACGGATCGGCTGGCCCGGCGAGTACCCGTACACCCGGGGGTTGTATCCGACCGGCTACCGGGGGCGGACCTGGACCATCCGGCAGTTCGCCGGCTTCGGCAACGCCCGGCAGACCAACGAGCGCTACAAGATGATCCTCGGAGCCGGCGGCGGGGGGCTGTCGGTGGCCTTCGACATGCCGACGCTGATGGGCCGCGACTCCGACGACCCGCAGTCGCTCGGCGAGGTCGGCCACTGCGGGGTGGCTGTCGATTCCGCCGCCGACATGGACGTGCTCTTCGACGGCATCGACCTGGCGGCGGTCACCACCTCGATGACCATTTCCGGGCCGGCGGTGCCGGTGTTCTGCATGTACCTGGTCGCCGCCGAACGGCAGGGCGCCGACCTGGCCACCCTGGACGGCACCCTGCAGACCGACATCTTCAAGGAGTACATCGCCCAGAAGGAGTGGCTGTTCGGCCCCGAGCCGCACCTGCGGCTGATCGGTGACCTGATGGAGTTCTGCGCGCGGCGGATCCCGCGCTACAAACCGCTGTCGGTCTCCGGATACCACATCCGGGAGGCCGGCTCCACCGCCGCGCAGGAGCTGGCCTACACCCTCGCCGACGGCTTCGGCTACGTCGAGCTGGGGCTCTCCCGCGGGCTGGACGTCAACCGGTTCGCCCCCGGGCTGAGTTTCTTCTTCGACGCGCACGTCGACTTCTTCGAGGAGATCGCGAAGTTCCGCGCCGCCCGGCGGATCTGGGCCCGCTGGCTGCGCGACGAGTACGGCGCCACCGACGAACGCGCCCTCTGGCTGCGGTTCCACACCCAGACCGCCGGGGTGTCACTGACCGCGCAGCAACCGGTCAACAACGTGGTACGTACGGCGGTCGAAGCGCTCGCGGCGGTGCTCGGCGGCACCAACTCGCTGCACACCAACGCCCTGGACGAGACCCTGGCGCTGCCCACCGACGAGTCTGCGGAGATCGCGTTGCGGACCCAGCAGGTGCTGATGGACGAGACCGGGGTGGCCAACGTCGCCGACCCGCTCGGCGGTGCCTGGTACGTCGAGGCGCTCACCGACCGGATCGAGGCCGAGGCGGAGGAGATTTTCGCCCGCATCCGCCAGCTCGGCGGCGACGGCCCGCACCCGATCGGGCCGATGACCTCCGGCATTCTGCGCGGCATCGAGGACGGCTGGTTCACCGGGCAGATCGCCGAGGCGGCGTTCGCGTACCAGCAGGCGGTGGAGGACGGCCGGAAGAAGATCGTCGGCGTCAACTGCCACACCGGTACGGTCGCCAAGGAGCTGGAGATCCTGCGGATCTCGCACGAGGTGGAGGTCGAGCAGCGCCGGCTGCTGGCCGCCCGTAAGGCCGACCGGGGCGACGCGTTGGTCCGCCGCCGACTCGACGACCTGGTCACTGCGGCCCGGGACGGCGACAACATGGTGCCGGCGATGCTCGACGCGGTCCGCGCCGAGGCGACCCTCGGCGAGATCTGCGACGCGCTGCGCGCCGAATGGGGCGTCTACCGCGAGCCGGCCCGCTTCTGACCCGACCCCGCGCTCCTGACCTGGGGGGCCGGTGCCGGCCACCCAATCGGGGGCAGCGGTTCCAAGGGATTCATGGTAGGCAGTACGCCGTGACGGGACTTGCGGTGAGCTGCCGACGGGTGGTGCAGATCTACCGGGGCGAGGCCGGCGACGTGGTCGCGCTCTCCGGCGTCGACCTGCGGATCAACCCCGGGGAGATGCTCGCCCTGGTCGGCCCGTCCGGCTCCGGCAAATCGACCCTGGTGGCGCTGCTCGCCGGGCTGATGCGCCCGTCCGCCGGCCGGGTCAGCGTCGGCAGCTACGACCTGGGCAAACTCTCCGACCGGGAGGTCGCCCGGTTGCGGGGCACCCAGATCGGCGTGGTGCTGCAGGGCGCCGCCCGTAACCTGCTGCCGTACGCGACGTTGCGCCGCAACGTCTGGCTGGCCCAGCGGCGGGCCGCCGCCACCGCCGGCATCGACCTGGACGACCCGGACCGCATCCTCGACCTGGTCGGGTTGCCCGGCCGCGGCAATGACCGGCTCGCCGAGCTGACGCCGGGCGCCCGGCAGCGGGCCGCGCTCGCCGTCGGCGTCGCCGCCTCGCCCGGCCTGCTGCTGGTCGACGAACCGACCAGTCAACTCGACACCCGGGGCCGCGACGAAGTGCTCGACGCGCTGGAGACGATCAACCGGGAACGGGAGACCACGATCGTGGTGGTGACCCACGACGCGCAGGTGGGTGCCCGGCTCGGTCGGGCGGTGACCATCCGGGACGGCCGGGTCGGCGCCGAGGGCCGCGACGGTGAGGACTTCGCGGTGGTGGCCGGCGACGGTACGGTGCAGCTGCCGCCCGAGGTGCTCGGCGACTTCCCACCCGGCACCCTGCTGCGGGTGGCCCAGGCCGACGGCGCGGTAACCCTGGTCGTGGGCGGGGCCGCCCCGCCCGGTCTGCTGCCCGACGGCGTCGACGGCACAGGAGTCTGAGTGTTCGCACTGCTCGTCGGCGCGGTCCGGGCTCGGGCCGGTCAGGCCGTCGCCCTGCTGGTGCTCACCGCACTCGCGGTCACCGCCACCACCGCCGCCCCCTGGTACGCGGCGGCGACCACCCGTACCGTCGCCGAGGCTGCGGTCGACGCGGCCGGCCCCAACCTGCTGGCCGCCCGCGCCACCGGCCGGGTCGCCAGCACCGCCGCCGAAGTCGCCGCCGACCAGCAGGTCGACCCGGCCGCCGGGGACCGCACCGAACTCGACGCCACCGGCGCCGACCTGATCGACCGGGCCCGGGACGCCGGCGCCGAGCGGATCGGCTACCCGGGTGCGGCGGCGAGCAGTTCGGTGTGGAGCACCGGGACCGTCGCCAGCGGCCAGGCCGAGCTGGCCGCCAGCCTGACGCACCGGGAGCAGGTCTGCGAACACCTGACCGTCACCGGCACCTGCCCGCAGCGCCCCGGCGAGGCGGTGCTCAGCGCACGCAGCGCCGAACGGCTCGGCGTCGGGGTCGGCGACCGGATCACCCATCAGTCGAGCCGCAGCGCACCGGTGCTCCTCACCGTCACCGGGACCTACCAGGTGACTGATCCGGGCGAGCCGTACTGGGCGTTCGACGATCTCAGCGGCGGCGGTACCGACGCCGACAGCGGTGACCCGGTCTTCGCCACCGCCGGCACGCTGGCCGCCGTACCGGCGGACAACCTGTTCGCCACCCACCACCTGGTGCTGCCGGCCGCCGCCTACCTCGCCGGAGTCGACCTGGCCACCGAGATCCGCCGGGACGACGGTGGTGGCGTCATCGGCCGTTGGCAGGTCCGCACCGACGCGGCGATCCTGGTGGACCAGATCGCCCGCCACCGCCAACTGGTCGAGCTCGGTGTCGCCGTCGCCGCCGGGCAACTGCTGCTGCTGTCCTGGTTCGCCCTGTTCTTCGCCGTCCGACACACCGCCGAGCACCGCCGCCGTGACCTGGGACTGGTCAAACTGCGCGGCGGTGCCCGATGGCGGGTGTGGCTGCTCACGGTGGGCCAGAGCGGGCTGCCGATGATCGTCGGCGCGCTGGTCGGTGTCGCCGCCGGCCTGGTGACCGCCCGGCTGCTCGCCGGTGCCGGCCCGGACCCGGAGCAGGCCGGCTCCGCCGCCCGGCTAGCCCTCGCCGCGACCGGCACCGCCGTCGCCGGCGCGCTGGTCGCCGCGATCGCCGCCGACCTGCGCAACGCCCGTGCCGCAGTGGTGGATCTGCTCCGGCACGTGCCGGCCCGGCAGCGCGGCTGGCGGGCCGATGTCGTCGACCTGATCGCGGTGGCCGTCGCCGGGGCCGGGCTTTACCAGGCGTACGTCGGCGCGGCTGAGCCGGACGAGGCCGGTGCTCTGGTGCTGCTCGCCCCGGCGTTGCTGGCCCTGGCAATCGCGCTGACCGCCGGCCGGGCGGCCACCCCGGTGGCCGGCCGGGCTGCGGCGGCCCTGCTGCGCGCCGGTCGGCTGCCCGCCGCGCTGGCCGCGCTGCACCTGGCCCGCCGGCCGGGGACCGCGCGGCTGGTCGCCCTGCTCACGGTCGGGGTGGCGTTGCTCGGCACCGCGATCGGCAGCTGGACCGAATCGGTCTCCGCGCGGGCCGTCCGGGCCACCCACACCACCGGCGCCGACCAGGTGCTCACCGTGCAGGCCCGCAGCCGGGCCCACCTGCTGGCCGCGGTCCGCGCCGCCGACCCGTCCGGCCGGTACGCGATGGCGGTGGTCGGCAACAATCCCGGGTCGGCCCAGTACGTGCTCGCCGTCGACGCGTCCCGGTTCGCCCAGGTCGCCGCCTGGCACCCCGGCTACGGCCAGGTCGCCGCCGAGGTCGCCGCCGCGCTCACCCCGCCGGTCACCGAGGTTCGGGTCGGTGACGGTCCGCTGGTCCTGACCGCCACCGGACCGGACGAGGTGCCGGTCAGCGTCGTGGCGCACCTGGTCGACCCGGCCGGAGAGCCGGTGCAGGTGGTGTTCGGCCCGCTCGACACCGATCGTGCCGAGCATCCCGCCACGGTGACCGGATGCGGCCCGGACGGCTGCCGGCTGACGTCACTCGAACTGGTCCAACCTGCCTGGAACGGCGTACCGGTGCCGGCCGAACCCGATCTCACGATCACCCTGCACGATCTGGCCGGGGCCACCACACCCCGGCTGGACGCGGCGTACCTCGGCGACATCGGAAACTGGCGTGGCGCGGTCGCCGGTGGCGCCCTCGGCCCCCGGATCAGCGCCGGGCCGGGCGGTGTGACCCTCACTACCCCGTCACCGGGCGGGGTGCACCGGGAGCGGTCCACCCGGATCCATCCGATCGACGCGCCGGTGCCGGTGCCGGTGGTGCGTTCCGGGCCGGAGCTCGCCCCGGACGTTCCGGGCGAGCCACGGCTCGCCGTGTTCGGCGGTGCCGAGCTGCCGGTGCGGTACGTGTCGGTGGCCGCCGCTTTGCCGCAGGCCCGCCAGCGCGGGTACCTGGTCGACCTGGAACGGGCCGACCGGCTGGCCGACGGAGCCGGTTTCGGCGACGTGCCGCAGGTCTGGCTCGCCCCCGACGCGCCCGGGAACCTGACCGACCGGCTCACTGCCGAAGGGTTGACCATCATCGGCACCGATTCCCGGGCGGCGGTGATTGAGCAGCTCGGCCGCCAGGGTCCGCCATCGGCGCTGCGGTTCCAGTTGGCCGCCGGACTGATCGGGCTGCTGCTGGCGGCCGGGGCGCTGGCGGTGGTCGCCGCGGTGGAACGCGACGACCGGGCCGCCGAGTTGGCCGCTCTGCGGACGCAGGGGCTGCCGGCCCGCGCCGTTGCCCGGATTGCCTACGGCGGGTACGCCGTCGCCGTGGCGCTCGCGGTGGTTGTCGGCCTGGTGGCCACCGTGCTCGCCCAGCTGCCGATCCGGCAGACGATGCCGATCTTCGTCGACAACTGGGCCGCACTGCCGCTGCGGATCGGTCCGCAGGCCGTTCCGCTGCTGGTCAGCGTGCTCGTCGCGGTAGGGGTGCTCGGTGCGGCGGCCGCGTTCGCCGGTGCCCGGCTGGTCCGGGCCGTCGACTTGCGGGTCGGTCCGCCGGCCGGTTCCCGGGTCGGTCCGCCGGCCGGTCCGAACCCGCTCATGGCCGGCGACCGGGACGGAGACGTCGGATGATCTCCCTGCTGCTGTCGATGCTCGCCGCCCGGCGCGGGCAGGCGCTGGTCGTCTTCCTGCTGAGCGCGTTCGCCACCGCCGCCGCGGTGACCGGCCCGGCGTACCTGGCCGCTGCGGACCGGGCCGTCGTGGCGGCGGAGCTCGACGCTGCCGACCGTGGCGACCGCACGGTCACCCTGTCCGTCCCTGACGTGCTACCCGGGGAGGAAGCCGGCCTCCTGGCGGTCACCGGTGCCGTGCTCGACCTGCGCGGCTTCCGCACCGTCTACACCGTTCAGATGCCGATGCTCGGGTTGGAACCCGTCGCCACCGACATCTCCTACCTGGTCTTCCGCGAGGACGTCTGCGCCAACCTGCGGATGGTCGCGGGGCGTTGTCTGATGTCGCCGAACGAGGTCGTGATCGGGGCGGACACGGCCCGGCGGCTGGACCTGGCCCCGGGTACCCCGGTCACCGTCACCTGGGCCGACTACGCCCCGGTGCAGCGCAGCTACCGCCCGGGCGGGGCGCCGGCCGAGATCACCGTCATGGGCGTCTACGAACCGGTGGACCCGGATGCGCTCTACTGGGGCCGGACGCCGTACTTCGTCCCAGGGGCCCTGGACGCCTACCGCGAACCGGTATTCACCGGCCGGTACGTCGTCGACGCCATCGACCGGGGCAGCGACTACCGGGGCGTGGATGCGCTGGCCGAGGCCGATGCGTTGGAACCGGACCGGCTGGCGGGCCTCAGCGAGCAGTTGGCCCGGCTCGCTGAGCAGGTTCGCGCCGACGGCGCCGGGTACGTCTACTTGTCCGACGACGTCGGACCGCTGCTGGAGCGGATCTCGTCGGCCCAGGCGCTGACCCGGCAGGTGGTGCCGGTCGCGGCCGTCCCGCTGGTGATCCTCTGTCTGTTCGTCGTCTTCGTCGCGGTCGCAGCCGGTACCGCGGCCCGCCGTACCGAGCTGGGCCTGATCGCGCTGCGCGGGATCCTTCGGCGGACCCGGTGGACGCTGGCCGCCGGTGAGCCGGCTGCCGCCATCGCCCTCGGCGCGCCGGCCGGCTACCTGCTCGGCTCGGTCGCCGTCGGGCTGCTCGCCGGCCTGCGCCTGGAGGAGGGCCGGTTCGCCCCAGTCACCTCGGGCACGGCCGTGCTGGCCGGCTGCGCCACCGTCGTCGGTGCGCTGCTCGCCGTGCTGGCCGCCCAGCGCCGGGAGCTGGCCAGCCCGGTCGCCGAGCTGCTGCGCCGGGTGCCGGCCCGGTCCCGACTCTGGACCTCGCTGCTGGCAGAGACGGTGATGGTGGCCCTGACCGCGGTCGCCGTGGCACAGCTGCGGCTGTTCGACAGCCAGCTGATCGGCGTGTCGTTGCTGGTGCCGGCGTTGATCGGAGTAACGGTGGCGTTGCTGGCGGCGCGGGTGGTGGCGCCGTTGACCGGCCGGCTCGGCGCGGTCGCGCTGCGCCGGGGCCGGCTCGGCCCGGCGCTGGGGCTGCTGCACCTGGCCCGGCAGCCGGCCAGCCAACGGCTGTTCACCCTGCTCACCGTCACCGTGGTGCTGACCGGCTACGCGGCCAGCGCGTTCGACGTGGCCCGCCAGTCGCGGGCGGCGCTGGCCGAGGTGCGCGGCGGCGCGGACCGGGTGCTGACCCTGCTGCCCGTCGACGCCGGCACGCTGCTGACGGCCGTACGGACGGTCGACCCGGTCGGCGAGTACGCGATGGCGGTCGGCTTCGCCGCCACCGACGCGGACGCCCCGGTGCTGCTCGCCGACACGTCGGCGTTGGCCGCCACCGCCCGCTGGCGACCGGAGTTCGGCCCGGCCGGCCCCGCTGACGTCGCCGAGGCGCTGCGCGGACCGGCCGCCACCGCGCCGATCACCGTCAACGGGACGGAGATCTCGGTGGACCTGGTCGTCGACGCCGCCCCGGCACAGCCCGACCCGTCGGCGGATCCGGGGCGGCCCGACCCGCAGGGCACCGGTCCGGCCGACGATGTACGGTTCACCGTCCACCTGCGGTCGCCGTCGGGCGGTGCGGCGGCCGAGGCCACGTTCGCCCGGTTGGGGCGGCACACCTACCGGATTCCGGTCGAGTGCGCCGACGGATGCCAGCTCGCCGGGCTGTCCGTCCGGCTCGAACCGGGCACCGCCGGTGCGGTCGACCCGGACACCGAGGTCGACCCTCGGGTGCGTGAGGTGACCCTCACCGGCCTCTCCGTCGATGGGGAGCAGCTACTCGGGCCGGCGGAGCTCACCGACGAGCAGCGCTGGCGTGATCCGTCCGGTGATCCGTCCGAGGCCGGGCCGGACGGGCTGCGACTGCTCGCCGGTGGGGCCGCCCCCGACCCGTGGGCGCTGCCGGCCGACACGCCGTACCCGTTGCCGGCTGTCACCGCCCGCGCCGACGACCGGGCATCCGGGCTGAACCCGACCACGGCGCTGCTACCCACCGGTGCGCAGCTGACGGCCGACGCCGACCCGGTCCCGGCGCTGCCGGCGCTGGGCGACCGCGGCTTCCTGGTCGACATGGAGTACGCCGTACGGGCGGTGCCCGAGAAGACCGGGCTCGAAACGGCCCAGGTCTGGCTCGGTCCCCGGGCACCGGCGGACCTCGCCGAGCAGCTGGACGCGGCCGGGCTCACCGTCACCGGCGAGTTCACCCCGGAGCAGGTCCGGGCCGGGTTGGACCGGCAGGCACCGGCCCTGGCGATCTGGTTCCACCTGCTCGCCGCCGCCCTGGCGGTGATCCTCGCCGGCTCCGGGATGGTGCTACTGGCCATGGTCGAACGGCGCCGTCGTGCCGAGGACCTGACCGCGCTGCGGACCCAGGGACTGCCGTCCCGGTCGGCGGCCGGCTCGCTGCGCTGGAGCGGTCTGCCCGCAGTGCTGCTGGCCGCGGCGACGGGGCTCGGCGGCGCGCTGCTCGCCTGGTGGCTGAGCGGCAGCTACCTGCCGGTCACCGTCGAGGAGGCGGTCCCGCTGGCCCCGGTGCGCTGGCCCCGGCCGGTCGCCGTGCTGCTCCCCGTGATCGGCGTCATGCTGCTGTTCGGGGCGGTGGCGCTGGCGTTGGGACGCGCCCTGCGCGTGCGAGACTAGGTAACCATGAGCGACCCACGTACCACCCCGTCGATTTTCACTCGCGGCGCGGTAGACCTCAGCTCGCTGCGCAGCGCAGCGCCGGCCGGCGGGAGCCGGCCGGACGGGACCCCGACCCGGGCCGGTGGCGGCCCGGCAGCCGGCGCACCGGCGGCAGCCGGTGCCGTCATCGATGTCACCGAGGCGACCTTCCAGACCGAGGTTCTCGAACGTTCGATGACCACACCGGTGGTCATCGACTTCTGGGCCGAGTGGTGCGAGCCCTGCAAGCAACTGTCGCCGCTGCTGGAGCGACTAGCGGCCGAGGGCGGCGGCGCCTGGACGCTGGCCAAGATCGACGTGGACAGCAACCAGCGTCTGGCGCAGATGTTCCGGGTGCAGAGCATTCCCATGGTGTACGCCGTCGTCGGCGGCCAGCCGGTCGACGCGTTCGCCGGAGTGGTGCCGGAGGCCCAGCTGCGGCAGTGGATCGGCGCCGTGCTCAAAGCCGGCGGCGTCACCGTCGAGGAGCCGGAGAATCCGCTGCTCAACGCCGCCGACGAGGCGCTGATGATGGGCGACCTGGAGGCCGCCGAGCAGGCCTACCGGAAGATCCTCAACGAGGCGCCGGCGGACACCGCCGCCGAGGCCGGGCTGGCCCAGGTCGCCCTGGCCCGTCGGGTGCAGGGGGTGGACCCGGCGGCCGCGCTTGACGCGGCGGCGTCGGCACCGGACGACGTACCGGCCCAGCTGCTCGCCGCCGACGTGGAGGTGCTCGGCGGTCAGGCGGAGCAGGCGTACCAGCGGTTGATCGACCTGGTCCGGCGCAGCGCCGGTGACGACCGGGAGACCGTCCGCAAACACCTGGTGTCGCTGTTCACCGTGGCCGGTCCGGACGACCCGGCGGTGACCAGGGCCCGCCGGGCGCTGGCCAGCGCACTGTTCTGAGCCCCGCCGATGCGCCGGATCGCCGTACTGGACGCACCGTCGAATCTCGGTCTGCGACCGCCGACCGGGACGTCGGTGCCTGGCTGCGCGAAAGCGCCCGGCGCACTGCGGGACCATCAGCTGGTGGGTCGGCTCAGCGCCCGTGACGCCGGGTGCCTCACCCCGCCCCGGTACGACCCGGCGGACTGGCGACCCGGTGACGGGGTCTGCCACGCCGGGTCGATCTCGGCGTACACGCTCGCCCTCGCCGGGCGGATCGGTGCCGTCATCGACGCTGGGGAGTTCCCGGTGGTGCTGGGCGGCGACTGCTCGATCCTGCTCGGCGGGGCGCTCGCCATGCACCGGCTCGGCGAGGCGGTCGGTGGGCGGATCGGCCTGGTCTACGTCGACGGGCACTCCGACTTCCGGCATCCCGGCAACGCCTCCTACGTCGGTGCGGCGGCCGGCGAAGGGCTGGCCCTGGTCACCGGGCGGGGCCAGCCGGATCTGGCGGGGATCGAGGGCCGCCGGCCGTACTTTCGCGACATCGACGTCGTGGTGCTCGGCATCCGGGCCCAGGACGAGTACCGGCTGGATCTGCAGGCGGCCGGTATCGTCACCCGCCCGGTGCCGGAGCTGCGTGCGGAGGGGGCGGCGCGCAGCGCCCAGTGGGCCCGTGACCAGCTGGCCGACTGCGCAGGCTACTGGGTGCATGTCGATGTGGACGTGCTCGACCCGGCGGTGATGCCGGCGGTCGACGCGCCGGATCCGGGCGGCATCGCCTTCGCCGAGCTGGAGCTGCTGCTCGCGGACCTGGTCGACACCCCGCACTGCCTCGGCGTCGAGCTGACCGTCTTCGACCCCGACTACGACCCGGACGGCAGCTACGCCGCCGACATCGTCTCGACCCTGGTGGCCGGCCTGCGCCCGGTGCACGCCGACCGCGTTCCGGTTGAGCAGGCACCGTCACCGGCAGCCGATTCGACTGTTGCCGCCCCTGCCGAGCAGGAGACACCGGCGGTTGCCGGGCTGCGGCCGGCGGTGCCGCCACCAGCGGTGACCTTGACGGTCGCGGATCGGAGCGCGCCAGGTGGTGGGGCGGCCAAGCCCGGACGGCTACGGCGGCAGGCGCCGTCCCCGCGGCCTCCTGACGCTGACTCCACCAACCCGTCGCCGCAACAACCGCCGGCCGCCGAACCGCCGGCTCCGTCCGCCGCCGACACGTGATCTGTTACCGCTGGGAATCGTCGCGCCACCATGCCGGAGTGGACTAAGCTGCTAGCTAACTGGGAGGTCTAGTCATGTCTGCCGAGGCCGTGCACTACAACATGCACGACGCCAAGACCCACCTCTCGCGCATCATCGAGCGGGTGGAGCGCGGCGAGGAGATCATCATCGACCGGGCAGGTACCCCGGTGGCGAAGGTGGTGCCGTTGGTACGTCGAGCCAATCGGACCGCGGTCGGCTCACTCGCGGGGCAGCTGGACCTGTCCGGGGACTGGGACTCGGCCCAGACCAACGCCGAGATCGCCGCCGACTTCGGCGTCGGCGCATGAGCCTGCTGCTGGACACCCACGTCGCGCTGTGGGCCATCACCGGCGACACCACCCTCGGCGACGACTTCCTCAACCGGCTCCGCCACGACCCGGACATCTTCCTGTCCCCGGTCAGCCTGTGGGAGATCACCATCAAGCAGGCCACCGGGAAGCTCACCGGCCCGACCGACCTCGCCGAACAAGTACGGAACATGGGTTTCGTCGAACTACCGGTGACCCACGCTCACGCGATCGCGGCCGGTCGCCTACCCGCGTATCACCGAGACCCCTTCGACAGAATGCTGGTGGCACAGGCAACCGTCGAGGGGATCACGCTCGCCTCCCGCGACTCGTCCATAGCGCTGTACGACGTGGACATCTTGAAGGTGTGACAACCCGGTCAGATCGATTTCGCCAACCAGGGGCCGTTGCCGGGTCAGCTGGCGGCGAGGCCACGTAGGAACCGCTCGGCGATCGGGACCGCCCGCCCGGAGCCGGAGCCGCCCTGCTCGACGAAGACGGCGAAGGCCAGGTCGCCCTGCCAGCCGACGAACCAGGCATGCGTGTTCGCCGGGTCGTCGTCGTACTCGGCCGTGCCGGTCTTGCCGTGCACCGGCTCGCCCGGCACGTCCCGCAACGCCTGCCCGGTGCCGTCGGTGACCACCTCACGCATCATCGTCCGCAGCGCCTGCACCGCCGCCGCGTCCAGCTGCGGGCCGTCCGGCACCGCCGACGGCGGCGGCGGCGGCTCGACGATGAGCGTCGGCTGGCGCCACTGCCCCCGGACGACTGCGGCGGTGGCGCCGGCCATCGCCACCGGGCTGACCAGCGTGGTGCCCTGGCCGAAGGCGGCCGCGGCCCGTTCCGCCGGTGGGCCGCCGGCGGAGACCGCGCCGGTGAAGGCGGACACGCCGAGCCGCCACTCGCCTTCCAGCCCGAGCAGCCGACCCGCATCGGCCAGCCCGTCCGCATCCAACTGCGGGGTCAGTTCGACGAAGGTGGTGTTGCACGACTTGGCGAAGGCGGTCCGGAACGGCACCCGGCCCAGCTCGAAGCCGTCCGAGTTGGTGAACGTGCGCCCGTCAACGGTGGCCGTCTTCGGGCAGTCGACCGGCGCGTCCGGGTCGACCGCGCCGGCTTCGAGCAGGCCGAACGCGCTGACCATCTTGAACGTGGAGCCGGGCGGGACCTGTGCGGTCAACGCCAGGTTCTCCGTGCCGCCGTCGGGGCCGTTGGCGACGGCGACCAGCGCGCCGTCGCTGACCCGCACCGCCACCAGCGCGGCGCGCTGCTCCTCGTCGGCCAGCGCGGCGTCGGCGGCGGTCTGTACGGCCGTGTCCAGCGTGGTCCGCAGCGGCTCACCCGGCTGGGCGTCGGCACGAAACACCACCTCGTCACCGGAGACGCTGCCGTCCGGAGCTGTGCCGACGATCTGCACCGAATACCCGGGTACGCCGCGTAGCCGCTCCTCGTACCCGCCCTGCAGGCCGCCGTGGCCGACCAGGTCGCCGACCTCGTACCGGCCGGGGTGCGCCGCCATGTCCTGCCGTTGCACCGGGTCGACGGTGCCGAGCAGCGCGCGGGCGAACTCCCGGGTGGGGGCCAGGTCCCACTCCTGCCGGCGGAACTTGGTGCCGGGCAGCTCGTAGATCCGGTCCCGGATCTGCTCGTACGCCTCCTCGCGCAGGGTGACCACCTCGACGAAGGCGTCCGGTCTCGCCGCGTCGAGCCGGTCCGCCAGCCCGGAGACGTCCACCGGCGGGCTGATCGCCGGTCGGATCGCCCGGAACGCGGCGTCGAGCTGGGCGGCCAGGGCGGCCGGGTCGTCGACCTCGCTGGGCTGTACGCCGACCACCACCACCGGGCGCGGCGCGACGATCGGCTGCCCGGCCCCGTCGAGGATGGCGCCGCGGGGCGGGACGAGCCGGTTCAGTGCCAGCTGGTCGCCGCTGCCGAGCCGGTCGTGGACGATCGCCGGCTCCCAGATGATCTGCCAGGCGTCGTCGGCGCCCCGGCGTAGCCGGACCGACGTCGGGTAGCTCCACCGTACGTCGCCGGGGAGCGCCCATTCGACGGCGATGGTGGCGGTGGCGATGTCCTCGGTCACCTCGGCGTCGCCGTCCCGGCGTAGCTGCGGTGGCGTGTCCTTCAGGTCGCCGACGAGGGCGGTCAACTCCTCGGTGACGTCGGTGGCGGGCACCCGTTCGCCGGCCGGGGTGATGAAGCCGATGTCGGTGAGGTCACCGGAGTGCCATCCGTCGATGAAGGCGGCGACCGTGGCGTCCGGTCCGTCATCGGAGGAACAGCTGGTCAGCGTGGTGACGGCGAGTAGCAGCGCGGTCGCGACGGTCGCCTTGCGGCGCATGCGACGGCCCCCTTCCGGACGCATGGCGGACACCGGAACGGTAGTACGTGCGCGCATGGACCGCTGTCCCTCGGGGTACCAGATGAACCGCTGTCCCGTTTCGTCCAGGGCATATCACACGACGTGGTCAGAGCGTGTCGCCAAGCCGACGACGGGGTGCCGGTGTGCCGTCGGAACGACGATCCGGGAGGAATAGGCTTGGCCGAGGTTGACCCCACAGCGTGGTGGGGCCGAGGGGAGTCTGCGCCAATGAACCGCCGTCCGGTCACGAAGTCGAAACGCCAGGCCTCGGGCGGTGACGGGCAGCGTCGCCGGCAGAGCGCCGGGCCGCACCGCCAGTCCGAGCCGGATCCAGACGAGGTGTTCGACCTCCAGACGTTCGCGCCGCCGGAGTCGGCGCTGGCCGCCGTGGTCGACGACACCGACGACACCGGGTACGACGAACCGATGCCCAGCGCCGAGCGGCTGATCGCCCAGGCGGTGTCGCTGGCCGACGCCGACCACGACGCCGCCTCTCTGGTGAACCGGTTCTGGCGGTTCGCCGCCGACGAGGAGCTGGTCGGCTGCCGCCCGCAGGAGATGCTCGACGCCGCTCGGGCGCACCGGGAGCTGGCCGGGCACCGGCTGCCCGGCGAATTGAAGTTGCGGCTCACCCCGCCCGGCGACGGTCGGCCGTACACCGTCATCGAGATCGTCACCGACGACATGCCGTTCCTGGTCGACTCGGTGACCGCGCTGCTCACCGAGCGGCACTTCGACGTCCATCTGCTGGTGCACCCGCTGGTCGTGGTCCGACGCGAACCACTCGGCCAGCTGACCGAGGTGGCGGCCGACGTCGAGCCGGACGACGCGATCGACGGCGACCTGGTGGAGAGCTGGATCCGGATCGAGATCGACCCGATCCGGATCGCCGGTGACCTGGACCGGCTGCGCCGCGACCTGCAGCGGGTCCTCACCGACGTGCGGGAAGCGGTGGAGGACTGGCCCCGGATGCGGCAGCGGGCCCTGGCCCTGGCCGACGAACTCGACCGGGCCGAGCCCGGATCACCCGACGCACCGCCGGTGCCGGAGAAGGACCTCACCGACTCGGTCGAGCTGCTGCGCTGGCTGGCCGACGACCACTTCACCTTTCTCGGCTACCGGGAGTACCGGCTGGTCGACAACGCGGACGGGGACAAAGCGCTGGTAGCGGTGCTCGGTTCCGGGCTCGGCATCCTGCGCCAGGACCAGACCCGGCCCCGCCCGCTCACCTCGATGACCCCGCAGGCGGCGGCGAAGGCGCTCGAACAGCGGCTGCTGATCATCACCAAGGCCAACTCGCGGGCCACCGTGCACCGGGCCGCCTACCTCGACTACGTCGGCGTCAAGGTCTTTGACTCGGCCGGGACGGTGGTGGGCGAGCGCCGGTTCCTCGGGCTGTTCTCCACCGCCGCGTACCGGACCAGCGTGCAGGAGCTGCCGGTGGTCCGGCGCAAGGTCGCCGAGGTGCTGGAACGGTCCGGTCTCAGCCCACGCAGCCACTCCGGCAAGGATCTGCTGCAGATCCTGGAGACCTACCCGCGCGACGAGCTGTTTCAGATCCGCACCGACGACCTCTACCACGCCGTACTCGGGGTACTGCGGATGGCCGGCCGCCGGCAGCTGCGGCTGTTCCTGCGCTCCGACGGGTACGGGCGGTTCCTGTCCTGCCTGATCTACCTGCCCCGGGATCGGTTCACCACCCACAACCGGCTGCGGATGCAACAGATCCTGCTGCGCGAGCTCAACGGCGTCGGCGTCGACTACACCACCCGGGTAACCGAGTCGATGCTGGCCCGGGTGCACTTCATCGTGCGTACCGACCCGGCCTCGCCGCCCGCCGAGCTGGACCCGGACCGGCTCGCCGAACTGCTCGCCGAAGCCACCCGGCTGTGGGAGGACGACTTCCGGCTGGTGCTGGAACGCAAGCTGGGCGACGAGTCGGCCAAGTCGCTGCACCGGCGGTACGCCGGCGCCTACCCGGAGGGGTACAAGGAAGAGCACACCGCGTACGAGGCGGTCCAGGACCTGGCCAAGCTGGAGCTGCTGGAGGAGCCCGGCCAGCTGGAGATGCACCTGTTCCGGCCGCCCGGCGGCGCCGAGGTCGACGAGCGGGACGTGCGGTTCAAGGTCTACCGGTACGGCGAACCGATGGTGCTGTCCGATGTGCTGCCGGTGCTGCACTCGCTCGGCGTGCAGGTAATCGACGAACGGCCGTACGAGATCGACCGGGTCGACCAGCGGATCTACCTGTACGACTTCGGGCTGCGGCTGCCGGTCGGCGCGCGGGCGATGGCCGAGGTCCGGCCGCACGTGGAGAACGCGTTTTCGGCGGCCTGGCGCGGTGAGGTGGAGATTGACGGGCTCAACGAGCTGGTGCTGCGCGCCGGGCTGACCTGGCGGCAGGTGGTGGTGCTGCGGGCGTACGCGAAGTACCTGCGCCAGGCCGGCGCGGTCTTCTCCCAGGAGTACATGGAGTCCACCTTCGTCGCCTACCCGGCGATCGCCGCGCTGCTGATCCAACTCTTCGAAACCCGGTTCGCGCCGGGGCCCGCCGTTGACGACGAGCGCCGCCGCCGGCGCGGCCAGGAACTGGTCGCCGTGATCGGCCGCCAGTTCGACGAAGTGGACAGCCTCGACCAGGACCGGATCCTGCGCAGCTACCTGACCCTGATCCTGGCCACCCTGCGGACCAACTTCTACCAGCGCGGCACCGACGGTCGCCCGGTCCCGTACGTAGCGATCAAGCTCGACCCGCAAGCCGTCCCGGACCTGCCGGCGCCCCGGCCGGCGTACGAGATCTTCGTCTACTCGCCCCGGTTCGAGGGTGTGCACCTGCGCTTCGGCGAGGTCGCCCGGGGCGGGCTGCGCTGGTCGGACCGGCGGGAGGACTTCCGTACCGAGGTGCTCGGCCTGGTCAAGGCGCAGATGGTGAAGAACGCGGTGATCGTGCCGGTCGGCGCCAAGGGTGGCTTCGTGGTCAAGCAGCCCGGCGGTACCGCGCGCGGTCGGGCGGCGGCCGAGCCACCGGACCGGGAAGCGGCCCAGGCCGAGGGGGTGGCCTGCTACCAGCAGTTCATCTCCGGTCTGCTCGACGTCACCGACAACATCGTCGCCGGGCAGATCATGCCGCCGGATCGGGTGGTGCGTCACGACGGCGACGACCCGTACCTGGTGGTCGCCGCCGACAAGGGCACCGCGACCTTCTCCGACGTGGCCAACGCAATCTCGATCTCCCGGGGTTTCTGGTTGGGCGACGCGTTCGCCTCCGGCGGGTCGGCCGGCTACGACCACAAGAAGATGGGGATCACCGCGCGGGGGGCCTGGGAGTCGGTCAAGCGGCACTTCCGTGACCTGGGGGTGGACGTCCAACGGCAGGAATTCACGGTGGTCGGCATCGGTGACATGTCCGGCGACGTGTTCGGCAACGGGATGCTGCTGTCCGAACACGTCCGGCTGGTCGCCGCCTTCGACCACCGGCACATCTTCCTCGACCCGGATCCGGACGCGGCCACCTCGTACGCCGAGCGGCGGCGACTGTTCGACCTGCCCCGGTCGTCGTGGGCCGACTACGACACCGGACTGATCTCGGCCGGCGGTGGCGTGTACCCGCGTACCGCCAAGTCGGTGCCGGTCAGCCGGCAGGTCCGCGCGGCGCTCGGCCTCGACGACGGGGTCGACCTGCTCTCCCCGCCGGAGCTGATCCGGGCGATCCTGCGCGCCCCGGTGGACCTGCTGTTCAATGGCGGCATCGGCACCTACGTCAAGGCCTCCGACGAGTCGCATGCCGACGTCGGCGACAAGGCCAACGACCCGATCCGGGTCGACGGCCGGTCGGTGCGGGCGAAGGTGGTCGGCGAGGGCGGCAACCTGGGGCTCACCCAGCGTGGCCGGATCGAGTACGCGACCGCCGGCGGGCGGATCTACACCGACTTCATCGACAACTCGGCAGGCGTGGACTGCTCCGACCACGAGGTCAACATCAAGATCCTGCTGGGCGGCGCGGTGGCCGATGGCGAGCTGACCGTACCGCAGCGTGACGCGTTGCTCGTGGAGATGACCGACGAGGTCGCCGCGCTGGTGCTGCGGGACAACTACGACCAGGCTCGGGCCCTGGCCAACGCCGGCGCCCAGGCACGTCCGCTGCTGCCGGTGCACCGGCGGATGATCACCGACCTGGAACAGTCCGGGCAGCTGGACCGGGAGTTGGAGGCGCTGCCGTCCGACGACGATCTGGCGGAGCGGATCCGCGCCGGCGCGGACGGGTTGACCCTGCCCGAGCTCGCGGTGCTGCTCGCCTACGCCAAGATCTCCATCGAGGGGCAGGTGCTGGCCGACGGGCTGCCCGACGAGGCGTGGACCGACCGGGTGCTGGCCGACTACTTCCCGACGCCGCTGCGCGAGCGGTACGGCGCCCGGATGACCGACCACCGACTGCGCCGGGAGATCGTGGTGACCAGCCTGGTCAACGAGGCGGTCAACCGGGGCGGCATGTCCTTCGTCTACCGGACGATGGAGGAAACCGGAGCGTCGGCCGCCGACGTGCTGCGGGCCTACGTGGTGGTCCGCGACGTGTTCGGGCTCGACACGCTGTGGGCCGACATCGACGCACTGGACAACGTGGTTAGCACCGCCGCGCAGATTGCGGTCTACCTGGAGAGTCGGCGACTGCTGGACCGGGCCGTCCGCTGGCTGGTCACCAACCGCAAGTCCCCGCTGGACGTGTCGGGGGAGACCGCCCGGCTGCGCGAAGGGGTGTCGCGACTGCTGCCGGAGCTGGGCGACTACTTCCGGGGCGACGAGCGGGAGTCGCTGCGGGCCCACGTCGACACCATGACCGGTCGCGGTCTGCCGCCGGATCTCGCCGACCGGGCCACTCGGATCATGTACAGCTTCGGGCTGCTCGACGTGGTGGAGACCGCCGCCGACACCGGCTGCGACGTCACCGAGGTCGCCTCGGTGTACTTCATGCTCTCCGAACGGTTCCGGGTCGACTGGCTGCTGAGCAAGATCTCGCTGCTTCCCCGGGAAGACCGCTGGCAGACGCTGGCCCGTACCGCGCTGCGCTACGACCTGTACGCCGCGCTGGCGGCGCTCACCGTCGAGGTGCTCACCGCCACCCCGGGCGAGCTGGCGGTGCAGGACCGGGCCGAACAGTGGGAGCAGGACAACGCCAGCGCGGTTGCCCGGGTACGGCGGGCGATGGAGGACTTCGCCCACTCACCGGCCGACCTCGCCGCACTGTCGGTGCTGCTGCGCCAGATCCGGACACTGGTTCGCACATCTTCGGCCAACTGACCACATCGGCCGGAAAAGCTGCATACTTTCGGCAGGGTAGACAGAGGCGTTTCCGGGCGGGTGAACGGCTTCTCCATCAGGGCGGCGTGCGGGCCGTTCCGTACGGCAGGAGGCAGGCAGGATGCTGGACAAGCGTCTCTACCACCATCTGGTCAGCTGGCTGGGTCAGTGGCCGGCCGGCCGGGCGTTGCAGGTGGTCGGCTCGGAGCGGCGAGTCCGACCGGGCTGGGACGGCCGGCCGCATCCGGTGGTCGGCGTCGGGGCGCCCGGCGGCGCGGTGCTGTCCGTGCCACCCGACAAGGTCGAGGCGGTCCGCGCGTTGACCGACCTGCCGCTCACCGATCTGCTGGCCAAGTTGCCCACCGCGGTCGGCCGTCCCGGCTGGCGGGCGCAGCGCACCGTGTTCCGGTACTGTCTGGCGCCGGCGCCGCTGCCCGACGCCGGGGACTGGGTCGGCTCCGCTGACGAGTCGTTGCCACCCTGGCTGCGGCAGTTCACCAACCCGGTGCTGGTCGCCCGGGACGCCGATGGGACGTTCCTGGCCGGGGTCGGGCTGAAGCGGCACGACGCGCACGGCCAGGAGATCGCGGTCGGCACCGTACCGGCGGCGCGTGGTCGTGGCCTGGCCCGCCGGCTGGTCGCCCAGGCCGCCCGTCGGGTGCTCGACGGCGGCGCCGTCCCCACGTACCTGCACGCGGTGGGCAACGCCGCGTCGGCGAAGGTGGCCTCGGCCGCCGGGTTCCGCGACCGGGGCTGGACTGCGTACGGCATCTCCGCCGACTGACGTCCGGGCCCGACTGACACCCGGGCCGGCTTCACCCGGTACGGGTGATGCCGTACCACCCGATCGGCCGCGACCCTGCCACTGGGTGGAGGGAGCGGATGATGCCGCAGACGACGCAGCGGGCGCAGACCACACGGACCGCCTCGGCGCGGGAACCGATGCCGGCGACGCGGGAGTTCTTCGACCGCCTCGGCCGTAAGGAGAACGCGTCGCTGCTGCGGCAGATCTCCGGGACGGTGCGGTTCGACCTGGCACACGACGAACAGGTGGACTACTGGTTCGTCACCTTCGACGACGGTCGGGCCAGCCTGCTGCGCGAGCAGCGGGACGCGGAGAGCGTGCTGCGTACCGATCAGGAGGTCTTCGAGGGGATGGCCCGGGGCGAGATCAACCCGATGGCGGCGATGTTGCGCGGCGACATCATGGTGCTCGGCGATCTCCGCCTGCTGATCCTGATCGAGCGGATGATGCCCGGCCCGCCCAATTCCCACGACCCACGCGCGTTCGCCCGGCGGGAGAGGACTGAGCGATGACCGAGGGAATGGTCAGTATCCTGGACGGCAACACCTTCGTGGTCAGCGACAGCCAGGGCGACATCGACGCCTCTCCGGCGGCACCCACCGGGCTGTTCTCGTTCGACACCCGCTTCTTGTCGAAGTGGCAGCTGACCATTGACGGTGAGCGGTTGTCGTCGCTGTCGGTCGACGACCTGCAATACTTCGAGGCACGGTTCTTCCTGGTGCCCGGCGAGCCGACCCACTACGTCGACGCCGAGATGTCGGTGATCCGGCAACGCTGGGTGGGCGGCAGCTTCGACGAGGAGATAACCATCCTCAACCATGCCCAGGAGCCGATGGAACTGAGCGTCCGGCTGGAAGCGGGCAGCGACTTCGCCGACCTGTTCGAGATCAAGGACGTCCGGAACAAGGTCGGCAAACATTACGCCCACGTCGACCGGGACTGCCTGCGGCTCGGCTACCAGCGGGAAAGCTTCCATCGGGAGACGATCATCTCCAGCAGCGAGCCGGCGGCGATCGACGAGCACGGACTCAGCTTCACCATCGTCGTCGAGCCGCACGGCCGGTGGGTCACCCACATCAAGGTCAAGACCACCGCTATCGGTCCGGACGGTCGTGACCTGCGCGAAGGAATGCTCGGCCAGCACTTCGACCGGGCCAAGCCGGAGATGCGCCGGGAACTGGACGAGTGGATCGCCCGGGCACCCCGGCTGTCCTGCGAGTGTGAGCCGCTCGCGTCGACGTACCGGCGGAGTCTGGTGGATCTGGCCGCGCTGCGTTACACTCCGCTGTCGCTGGCCGGGCAGTCGGTGCCCGCCGCCGGTGTGCCGTGGTTCGCCACCATGTTCGGCCGGGACAGCATCTTCACCAGCCTGCAGGCGCTGCCGTTCGCGCCGGAGCTGGCGGCGTCGACCCTGCGGCTGCTCGGCGGGTTGCAGGGCAGCAAGCTTGACGACTTCCGGGACGAGGAACCGGGCAAGATCCTGCACGAAATTCGGTACGGCGAGTCGTCGGCCTTTGAGGAGCAGCCGCACACTCCGTACTTCGGAGCAGCCGACTCGACCCCGCTGTTCGTCGTGCTGCTCGACGAGTATGAGCGGTGGAGCGGCGACGTCAAGCTGGTCCGGGCACTGGAGGCCGAGGCCCGGCAGGCGCTGTGCTGGATCGACACCTACGGTGATCTGCTCAACAACGGCTACCTCTGGTACGAGCGGCGCAACGAGGAGACCGGTCTGGAGAACCAGTGCTGGAAGGACTCCTGGGACGCGATCTGCTACCGCGACGGCCGGCTGCCCGGCTACCCCCGGGCGACCTGCGAGCTGCAGGGGTACGCGTACGACGCCAAGATGCGCGGCGCCCGGCTGGCCCGCGAGATCTGGCACGACCCGGGGTACGCCGACCAGTTGGAGCGGGAGGCGGCCGACCTGAAACATCGGTTCAACCGGGACTTCTGGGTCGCCGATGGGGAGTACTTCGCGCTCGCGCTGGACCCGGAGGGCGGCCAGGTCGACGCGTTGTCGTCGAACATCGGCCACCTGCTGTGGAGCGGTATCGTCGATGCCGGCAAGGCCAAGAAGATCGCCAAACACCTGGTCAGCCCGCGGATGTTTTCCGGCTGGGGGGTGCGGACCCTGGCCGAGGGGGAGGGCCGGTTCAATCCGATCGGCTACCACGTCGGCACGGTCTGGCCGTTCGACAACTCGTTCATCGCCTGGGGCCTGCGCAAGTACGGCTTCGTCGAGGAGTCGGCCCGGATCGCCGATGGGATCATCAACGCCGCGCAGTACTTCAACGGCCGGCTGCCGGAGGCGTTCGGCGGCTACGACCGGGCGCTGACCAAGTATCCGGTGGAGTATCCGACCTCCTGCAGCCCGCAGGCCTGGTCGACCGGGGCCACCCTGCTGCTGCTGCGGACCCTGCTCGGTCTGGAGCCGCAGGGCGAGCACCTGGTGGTCGACCCGGCGTTGCCGATCAGCATGGGCCGGATCGAACTGTTGGATATTCCCGGCAGATGGGGACATATCGATGCGTTCGGTCGCGGTCGGATGGACATCCACGAGCGCGAGCCGGCCTGACCCGGGCGCCCGGCCGGCCCAGCGGCATCCGGGCGTAGGGTGTCGACCGTGCGGGTAGGGATCGTGATCTTGCCGGACGAGCCGTGGTCGGTGACGTCGCGCCGCTGGCGCCAGGCCGAGGAGTGGGGCTTCGACCACGCTTGGACCTACGATCATCTGGGGTGGCGGGACCTGGTCGACGGGCCGTGGTTCGACGCGGTCCCGACGCTGGCCGCCGCCGCGTCCGTCACCTCCCGGATTCCGCTCGGCACCCTGGTCGCCTCGCCGAACTTCCGGCACCCGGTGCACTTCGCCCGCGAGGTCACCGCGTTGGACGACATCTCCGCCGGCCGACTGCTGCTCGGGGTCGGCGCGGGCGGGATCGGGTTCGACGCCACGGTGCTCGGCGCCGGTCCGTTGTCACCGCGCGCCCGGGTCGACCGGTACGCCGAGTTCGTCGAGCTGCTCGACCTGCTGTTGCGCACCGATCGGGTGACCTGGCAGGGCCGGTACTTCCAGGCGGTGGACGCCCGCAGCACGCCCGGCTGCCGCCAGCGGCCCCGGCTGCCGTTCGTCATGGCCGCCAACGGGCCCCGGTCGTTGGACCTGGTCGCCCGGTACGGCGCCGGCTGGGTGACCACCGGCACCGTATTCGACGACCAGGCCGCCTGGTGGGCCTCGGTGGCCCAGTTGACGCGGCGCTGCGACGCGGCGGTGGACCGGGCCGGGCGGGACCGGGACGACCTGCGCCGGTACCTGTCGCTGGACTCGGCACCGGTCTTCTCGCTGACCAGCGCCGACTTCTTCGCCGACGCGGTCGGTCGGGCCGCCGCGCTCGGCTTCACCGATGTCATCACCCACTGGCCGCGCCGGAGCAGCTGGTACGCCGGTGACGAGCGGGTGCTTGCCGAGGTGGCGACCGACGTACTGCCGCAGTTGCGGGCCTGACTCTGCCCGCCGAGCGCCGCCCGCCGACGAGGCGTCAACCGGACCGGTCGGCCGGCCGTGGTTCGGGCAGCTCGGCACGGGGCTGGCGGTCGGCCCGCAATCCGGCCACCTCGGCCCGCAACGCAGCGAGTTCCTCGGTGAGCGCGACGACGTCGGCGCGGGTCGCCGGCGACTTGGCGGTGTCGGCCTCGCCCGCTGCGGAGATGCGTTCCACGATCCAGCTGGCCAGCGAACCGGTGACGAAACCGATCAGGCCGATACCGCCGATCATCAGCGCCAGCGCCACGAACCGGCCGGTGCTGGTGATCGGGTAGTAGTCGCCGTAGCCGACGGTCGTGATGGTGACCACCGACCACCACAGCGCGTCCGGATAGGTGTTGATCGCACCGTCCGGGTGGCTGCGTTCGGCGTCCAGCACCGCCAGCCCGGAGACGATCACCAGCAGGACAGTGGTCGAGCCGACGTAGAGCGCCAGCCGGCCACGCGCCCAGACCTCGGTGCGCCGGGTCAGCAGGAGCACTGCGGTGACCAGCCGGAGCATCCGCAACGGCCGGAGAATGGGCAGCAGCAGCACGATCAGGTCGAACAGGTTGGCGCGGACGAACCGCCACCGGTCGCCGGCCAGCCACAGCCGGACGAGGTAGTCGGCCCAGAAGAGCGCCCAGATCACGATGTTGGCAGCGACACACACGGCGTGCCAGCGCGCCGGCATCTGCGGGTAGAGAATGGGCGCGGCATAGACGACGAGGAACGCCACGGCGAGCACGGTCAACCCGGCCGCTGTCCGGCGCTCCCACCTGGCGGTTCGGTCCTCGCGGTGCGGGCCGGACCCCGGATCCTGGAGAGACATGCCCGACAGGCTGCCTGATGGCGGCAACCGGCCCGCCACCGGCCCCACCGGTGGCGGGTCCCGATGTGGCGGCGCGGTGCCGACCGGTTCCAGCACCCGGCCCGGGTGATCGCCGGCGGGTTCACTGGGCAAAGGCGATCAGCCGGCAGCATGGCCGGATTCTGGAACGGGTCGGCGCCCACCACGTGATCCTGCCGGAGCACGATATGGGCGAGCGGGTCGCCGAGTCCGGCTGACGCCCGGCGGGCGAGCGGTTCAGCGGTCAGCGGCGCGGCCGGGAAGAGCGGTCAGCGGCGCGGCCGGCGGGCGTGGTAGACGAAGGCCGGCGGCAGGTTGCCGAGCACCGTACGCCCCATCACCACCTCCTCGAACCGGTCCCGCAGCAGTTGCCGGAACCGACGGGCCGGCGGGGTCTGCGCGGTCAGTACGTACGCGAACGTGGTGAACGCCCCGTCCGGTCCCAGCACGTCGCACACCGCGCCGAGGGCGGACGACTGCAGATCACGCGGGAAGGAGACCCACGGCAGCCCGCTGACCACCACGTCGGCGGTGGCCAGGCCCTGCCCGGCCACCAGGGCCCGGCAGTCGGCGGCATTGCCGACGATCACCTCGACCTGCGGGTGTCGGCCGGCCAGCAGGTCGGCGAGGGTCGGGCTGAGCTCGATCGCCAGGTGTCGACCCCGGCCGCCGAGCCGCCGCTGGATCACCCCGGTGAAGGCGCCGGTGCCGGGCCCGAGCTCGACGACGACCGGGTCGCCGCGTTCCGGGATCGGCGCGGTGATCGCCTCGGCCAACCGCTGCGAGCTGGGAGCGATCGCACCGATCCGGGTGGGCGACCGGAGGAACTCGCGGAGGAACGCCCCGGCGTCGCCGCGCCGGGCAGCCGGAACCGGCGCGGGCTGCGACGTGGTGGCGCTCTCCGACACGGGAACGGACATGAGGGGAACTCCTCTGCGCGGGTGCTCCGGCGAGCCGGGGAGACAGGGGCCCGAGACACAGCATGCCTATTGCGGCACACCGCGTCAAAAGGGTAGCCGGTCGCGGTCAGCTGGTCGCGCTGAGCAGCCCGCGGAGCCACCCGGCCTGACCTACGTGCTGCAGGTCGTCGTTGGCCACGCTTACCAGCCGTGCGCCGAGGGTGACCGGCGGGTTCCACCGTTCGTCGACGATCCGGTCCAGGTCGGCGTCGGTCAGGCCGACCAGGAACCGCCGGGTCCGGTCGGCGACCGCCATGTAGTAGTCGACCAGCACGGCGGCGCTCTCCGGCGCCACCGCCGCCACCTGCTCGGCGCTGTGCCCGTACCCGGTGTCGGCCGGATCGGCGGTCAGGCCGAACCGCCGCGCCCAGCCGTCGCCGACCCAGACCTGCGGCTCGCCGATCACCTCGGCCAGATGGTCGTCCTGGACCCGGGTCAGGTGCCAGACCAGCCAGCCGATCGGGTTCGTGCCCGACCCCGGCGACCAGCGCAGCTGCTCCGGGCCCAGGCCGTCGACCGCCGCGCGGACCAGCTCGGGCAGCCGGTCGAAGGTCTCCACCAGCAGTGCGCTCGCATCCACCGTGCCTGTCTCCTCCCTGGAGCGTCGATGTCCCCGGTCCTGGGCTGGGCCGTGGCGGACCCTGCCCGGCCGGCCACGGCGGCCGTAGGCTATCAGCGCGCCAGGGCCCGCTACCTGCTCTTCCCCGGTCGGCACCACGTTCTCACCCGGTTCCAGGCCGACTATCTGAGCCGGCTGGCCGTCCGCGAGGCTGCGGCGTCCGACGGGCCGTGCACCCTCGTCTGGGCGGTGACGTCGGCCAACCACGGCAACACCCGGCGCAACCCGGTGCCGTACCACCGGCTCGCCCCGGTCGCATCCCGGTCCACCCTGAATGGTCGTCCGATGGACTGGCCGCTCACCCACGTCCTGCTGGTGGCCCGCCGGCCGGTGAACAGCTGAGCGGTCAGAGCCGCTCGAACGGTTCGGCGTAGCGGAACCGGCCCGGTGTCAGCGTGGCCCCGCCCAGCGGACGGGCCTGAAAGTAGGGCCCCCACCGCGGATCGGGCGCGACGATGCCGAACTCGCTCGCCGGCCGCAGCCCGAACCGGCGGTAGTACGCCGGTTCGCCGAGCAGCGCGACGAGTGTCTCGTCGCGGGCTTCGGCGGCGGCGAGCACCGCGTGCGTCAGCGCCGAGCCGACGCCGGCGCGTTGCCGGTCCGGGCGTACCGCCAGCGGGCCGAGGCCCAGCACCGCCCGGACCGCCGCGACGTCGCCGGCTCGTTCCCGTCTGACCAGCATGGCCGCCATGCGATCAGGCCGGGCCCCAGGCCGGCAACCGGATTCAAGGCGCGGCTTGGGACAATGGAACGCGATGCTCATCGACCTGTACGACGTCATCCATCGGCGCCGTGACGTGCGGGCCGAGTTCACCGGCGCGCCGGTGCCGGACGAGGTGCTGCACCGGGTGCTGACCGCCGCGCACGCCGCGCCGAGTGTCGGGCTCACCCAGCCGTGGGACTTCGTGCTGGTGCGCGATCCGGCGGTGCGTGACGCCTTCCACGCACATGTGCAGCGGGAACGGCAGACGTTCGCGCAGACCCTCGACCCGGTCGCGGCGGCCCGGTTCGCGCACATCAAGATCGACGGGGTACGGGAGGCCACCCTGTCGATCGTGGTGACCTACGACCCGCAGCGAGGCAGCCCGGCGGTGCTCGGCCGGCACGCCATCGCCGACGCCGGCCTCTACTCGGTCTGCCTGGCCATTCAGAATCTCTGGCTGGCGGCCACCGCGGAAGGTCTCGGGGTCGGCTGGGTCTCTTTCTACCGGGAGCCGTTCCTGCGGGACCTGCTCGCCATACCGGCCGGCATCCGACCGGTGGCCTGGCTCTGCATCGGGCCGGTCAGCCGGCTCGCCGACGAACCCGACCTGGAGCGGCACGGCTGGCGGCGGCGCCGGCCGGTGACCGACGCCGTGCACCACGACCGGTGGTGAAGCCCCGCAGAGCCTGCCGACCACCGGCGTTTGCCAAAACGGCAAGAAAGTTTGCCGCTACGCTGGCAGCGGCGGATCGTGGGTGCCGGAGGTGGTCAGGATGGCTGACAACAAGGTGGGGGGACCCACGTACCGGGTCGCCGTGGCGGTGATCGGCGGCGGTGCCGCCGGGTTGAGCGCGGCGCTGACCCTGGCCCGGGCCCGGCGGGCCGTGATCGTGATCGACGCGGGTGAACCCCGCAACGCGCCCTCGGCCGGCGTGCACGGCTTCCTCAGCCGCGACGGCATCAGCCCGGCCGGGCTGGTCGCCGCAGGCCGGCAGGAGGTCGAACGGTACGGCGGCGTGGTGCTGCCCGGCCGGGCGGAGGCGGTCGAGCGGGTCGACAGCGGATTCGAGATCAGCCTGGCCGACGGCCGTACGGTGGCCGCCCGGCGGCTGCTGTTCGCCACCGGCGTGGTCGACGAACTGCCCGACATCCCCGGGCTGCGGGACCGCTGGGGCCGTGATGTGCTGCACTGCCCGTACTGCCACGGGTGGGAGATCCGGGACCAGCCGGTCGGGGTGCTCGCCACCGGCGAGATGGCGCTGCACCAGGTGCAGCTGTTCCGGCAGTGGACCTCCGACCTGGTGCTGTTCACCCACACCGGTGTCGACCTCACCGACGAACAGGCTGAACAGTTGGCGGCCCGCGGCGTCCGGGTGGTGCCGGGCGAGGTCGTCGGGCTGGAGGTGACCGACGACCAGCTCACCGGGGTACGGCTGGCCGACGGGACCGTGGTGCCCCGGTCGGCGGTGACCGTCGCTTCCCGGCTGCGGGTCGACTACCGGCTGCTGACCAAGCTGGGGGTGCCGGTGACCAGCCATCCGAGCGGGATGGCCGAACAGGTCGAGGCGGACCCGACCGGCCGTACCCCGATCCCGGGAGTCTGGGCGGCCGGCAACCTGACCAATCCGTTCGGCCAGGTGATGGCGGCGGCTGCGGCCGGCACGATGGCGGCCGCGGCGGTCAACGGCGACCTGGCCGAGGAGGACACCGCCGACGCGGTACGCCGGCACCGGGCCGCCGCCGCCGGCGAGGACGACTCCGGCCTGTCGGTGCACCACGGGCCGGCGGACGTGGCCGCCATGGTCAGCCAGGAGTTCTGGGACGAACGGTACGGCTCCGTCGACCGGGTGTGGAGCGGCAACCCGAACCCGCAACTGGTCACCGTCGCGACCGAACTGCCTGCCGGCACCGCCTGTGACGTCGGCGCCGGCGAGGGCGCCGACGCGATCTGGCTGGCCGGCCGAGGCTGGGAGGTGACCGCCGTCGACGTGTCGGCGGTGGCGCTGCGGCGCGGTGCCGAGCAGGCGGCGACGGCCGGCGACGACGTGGCCGGACGGCTCACCTGGCAGCCGGCCGACCTACGGACCTGGGATCCCGGACCGGACCGGTTCGATCTGGTCACCGCCCAGTTCATGCACCTGCCGGACCCGGACCGGGCGATGCTGCACCGCCGGCTCGTTGCGGCGGTACGCCCCGGCGGCACCCTGCTGATCGTCGGCCACCACCCGTCCGACCTGGACGTGCCGGGGCTGCGCCGGCCCCGGATGCGGGACCTGCTGTTCACCGCCGAGCAGGTGGCGGCGGTGCTGGACCCGCAGGAGTGGGCCAGCATCCGGGCCGAGACGGTACCTCGGCCGGGCATCGACCCGGACGGAAACCCGGTGACCGTCCACGACGCGGTGCTGCACGCCGTCCGCCAGCGCTGACAGACGCCCACCCGGCGGTCCGGGCGGACGTCTGTCAGCAATGATCGGCAGTTCCCAGCCCTTAGTACAGGACGAGGTCACCACCGGACGCGGTCAGGTTGATCTCCTCGGTGGCGGTGCCGGTCCAGCTCGACGAGAACATCAGCGTGTCACCGTCCCAGACGGTGATCCCGATCTTGTCCAGCTGGCCCGGCCCGCTGACCAGCGTCGCGCTCACCCGCATGGTCAGTCCGGTCGCCACCGCCACCGGCTGCTGCGGGGTGGACAGGTCGAACAGCGTCACCTGGTAGCGCAGCTGCGCCGTGGCTGGTCCACTGCCGAGAGCGTACGAGCCGTACGACTCCAGAACGTTGCCCTGGAACTTGTACCGCTGGTCGCCGGAGCGGTAGCCGACCAGCACCTTGCCGACCAGCCTCTCGCCGTAGGTGATCCGGCCGTCGAGGTCGAACTCGATCCGGTGATCCGGGTCCAGCGGGTAGGCGCCAGCGGTCGACTCGCTGCGCAGGTAGCCGTCACCGAGGAACCGCAGCCTGGTCGGCGGGGAGACGGTCACCGTCGCGGTGACGGACCCGGTGTAGCGGCCGTCGACCGTGGCGGTCACCGGGTGGTTGCCGACCGGAAGGGTCGCCGTACAGCTGGCCATCCCGCCGGTGCGGTCGCTGCCCCACAACTTCACCTCGGTGGCACACAGTGTGGTGTCGCCGCTGGTGAAGGCGAGCTGGGCACCTCGGACGTCGCCGGCCTCGGCGCTCACCGCCGTCCGCAGCAACACCTGCGCCTGCTCCGCGCCACCCTCCGGGTGCACCAGCGTGTCCCCGGTGTACGCCAGCTCGGCCGCGCGGACCTGGTCGATGCGGATGTCGGCGTCGTTGAGGTCGAAGAAGACGTTGCCGACCGCTTCGATCTTGATCCGACCGGTGGTGGTGTCGATGTTCGGCATCGTCACCGTGGCGGTTCCGTTGTTCGGCACCGCCTCGGCCAGCACGTACGGGAAGGTCTTCGCCCCATCCGTCGACAGCGAGATCCGCACCTGCGCCGCGTTCACCGGCGCCGCGTCGGTGCCGGCCACGTCCCAGGTGACCTCTTGAGTGGACCCGCCGAGGTAGAACGCCGGCGCCGGCTGGGAGGTGACCAGGAACGGACCCGCCTGCGGGGCCAGCACGACCTCGGTCTCAGCGTTGCCGACCCCGCCGCCGCCGATCCGGCCGTCGCGGGCGGTCAGCTTGAAGCGCATGGTCCGGTCGTTGGCGAAGCCGACCCAGTCGGCGGTCGGCAGAAACTCCGAGTAGCAGTCGACCAGCGCCTGCGGCAGGTTCGACGCGCTGCCGCTGCCCGGCGGTGCCGGCGCCGCCGGGCAGGCCCCGGTCACCGCGTTGGTGTTGCCGGCCAGGATCTGCGCCATGTCCGGGAAGACCCGGGTCGGGTCGTCGTCGACCGCGTTCAACCCGGGGGAGTAGTACTGCTCGGTGTCGTCCGGGCCGACCAGCGCCGCCGTGCCGAACACTCGGAACAGCGGTCCGTTGGTCTTGACGTTGTCGGTCAACGCGGTGCCGGCGTTGCTGACTCCGGCGATGCCGCCGCGGTCGTTCTGCTCCCACAGATAGGTCAGGGCGTCACCGTCGGCGTCGGTGGCGCTGCCGGTCAACGCGAACGGGGTCCGTACCGGGATGGTGAACTGGTCCGGCACGGTCACCACCGGGGCGTGGTTGGTGGTCTCGGTAACCTGCCAGCCGCCGTTGTCGACCGGGCCGCCCTTGGCGGTCTCACCGACGAAGCCGTCCATGCCGGAATAGGGGATCAACTCCAGCGGCGATACGTTGGTCTGCGCCACGGCTCCGCCGTTGAACGTCACCTGGAAGCCAGTGTTGTCGAGCGCGCCGACACCGCCGAACGCCCCGACGGTCACCGTCGCGCCGTCCGGCCAACCGGTCATCGACTCGATCGTCTCCTTGATGTAGGCAGTGGTGTAGCTTTCGCCGTAACCGATCAGCCGGGAGTTTCGGCCGTTGAAGGTGAACTGGAACGAGTCACCGACAGTGTCGAAGTCGCGCAGCGACACCGTCTGCACCTCGTTGATCGCCGGCCGGGACGAGTTCACGAACGTGGTGATCTCGTGGTAGCTGCGCTGCGACCAGTACGGGTCGGTGTGCGGCTGCAGGTTGTCCTGCTGGCAGATGCCCGCGTACGCCATGATCGACGAACCACTGCCCGGCTCGTACGAGTTGGCGGCGCTGCGGTTGCCGCCGGAGCAGTTCCACTGGGTGCCGTTGAAGGTGTGGTTACCGGCGAACTGGTGGCCGATTTCGTGCGCCACGTAGTCGACGGCGTAGAAGTCACCGATCGGGTTCGGCAGGCCGGTGCAGCCGCGCGCCTTGCCGTCGCCGCCGACCACCCCCAGCCCGGCGACGCCGCCACCCGGCAGGCCGAAGCCGATGTGCCCGACGTCGTAGCTGCTCGCCCCGACCAGTTGGCCCAGCACGATCCGGTTGCGGTTGAGCGTCGCGCCGGAACAGCCGGTCAGCTGCGCCTCGGAGAAGCACGGCGCGGACCCGCACGGCCCGTCCGGGCCGGTGGCCGCCGCCACGGTGTTCAGGTTGGTCTTGTCGGTGTCGTTGATCAGCACAAGCCGGATCGCGGTCTCGTCCTCGTAGATCTGGGTGACCCGGTTGACCAGCGTCACCTTGGCGGCGGTCACGTTCTGCGCGCCGAAGTAGTCGGCGTACGACGGGTCGGTGAGCAATGCCAGCCGGTAGGTGCGCAGCTTGACCAGCGGACCGGCCGGGTCGTCGGCCTGCGCCTGGTCGATCTCCGCGCCGACCTGCTCGGCGGCCGCGTCGACGTCGCCCCGCTCGGTCAGCGGGCCGTGCCGGTTGACCAGGTCACCGGCGTGGTAGCTGGCATAGACGCTCTGGTCGCGATGGTACGGGTCGACGTACCAGGACCCGGTCGACGAGCGGACCGAGGCGTGGAAGCCGAGCGGGGTCAGGTCGGCCCGGATCGTCGCCGTCGGGTCGTCGACGCCGGTGCCGGCGTACGTGCGGATGTCCGGGTGCCGGGCGGCGAGCCCGTCCTGCATCACCGGAGAGTCGACCACCGCGAACCGTTGCACCACGCCGTCCGGGTCCGGCACGGCCAGCACCAGCGGTGCCGTCGCGGCGGCCCGGTCCGACTCGTCCGGCGCCCGGTCCAGCTGGGCGGCGATCACATCCCGGTCCAGGGTGTACGCCGCGAACCGGTGTGCCTGGATGTCCTGGGCGCGACCGGACCGGCTGGCCGTCGGTACGTCGTCGAGCACGGCCCACGGGGTGCCGGCGATCGGCGTACCTTCCTGCGGCGCGGCACTGGCGGCCGACGTCGGGCCGACCGCCGGCAGCAGCGCCGCCGCGACGACGGCGACGAGCAGGGCGATCAGGCGGCGGTTGCCGGACCGGCCGGTCCCGGGCGGTGGCTGCGAACGGCCGTTCGGCGACGAGTGGCGCCTCGTCGAGGGCTTCCTCAAAATGTCTCCTCGGGAGTCCGTGACGATCCACGACCCGAACGGCCAGGGGTGCGCTGGTCGATAAGCCGTGGCTCTCAAGGGTCGAGAGTCGACGCTAGGCCCCGAGCAGCGGGTACAGCCATCATCCGTACGGATGAGACGGTGCATGATGGCCGGTACTGCGAGACCGGCTCACGTGACGAGCGGAGCCGATCTGCCCGTGACGAGCGGGGCGGCCTACTTGAAAGCGGTGAGGAACCGGTCCCGGAACGAGTCCATCTGCCACACCGGGGCCTGCGGACCGGGGCGCAGCCCTTCCTGCCAGTCCCAGCCGGCGACCCGGTCGAGGACCGCCTGGTCGCTGGTGACGATGGTGACCGGCACGTCGTGGCTGGCCCCCGGACCGGTCACCACCGGCGCCGGCTGGTGGTCGCCGAGGAAGACCACCACCAGATCGTCGTCGCCCTGCGACTCGATGTAGGAGATGATCGTGCTCAACGAGTACGCCACCGCCTTCGGGTAGTCGCTGCGCAATCCGTCCTCCGCGGACTTATTGGCCTGGCCGGCGGCCATCGCCTCCCGGTCGAAGACCGAACCGTCCCGGACCGTGTTCCAGTTGACCAGCTGCGGCAGCGGGGTCCACGGCGCGTGGCTGGACAGCAACGCCACCTCGGCCATCACCGGCTGGTCGTTGTCGCGCCGTTCGAAGCGGTCGAACGCCGACAGCACGTACTGGTCGGGGATGGAGGCGAAGTTGAACCTGTCGCCCGCGTACCCCATGTTGCGCGAGTCGTAGACTTGGTCGTAGCCGAAGAACGCCCCCTCCGGCCAGGCCCGGCTGTTGCCGGGGAAGAAGCCGGCGACCCGCCAGCCGGCGCGTCCGAACGCCCGGGTCAACGTCAGCCGGTCACTGGTCACCAGGCTGCGGTAGCGCTGCTGGTTGTCCACCCACAGCCCGGACAGGGTGCTGGCGTGCGCCAGCCAGCTGCTGCCTCCGACCGTTGACGAGGTGAGGAAAGCGCTGCGCGACTGGTAGCCCCGCGCCGCCAGCCGCTGCGTGCCGTCGTCGAGCAGGTCACCGATCAGTGGGCTGAAGTCGGGGTGGGTGACCGCGTCCCGGCCGTAGCTCTCCACGAACGCCAGCAGCACGTCCTTGCCGCGCAGCGCGGTCAGCAACTCGTCGGCGGGCACGTCCCGGAACGCGTCGACCGCCGCCAGCTCGGCGAACTCCTGCCGGTCCTGCAGGCTCGCGCCGATCTGCATGGTGTGGTCGTACGCCAACCGGGCGGTCGCCCGGTCGGCGACCGGCAGCCCGATCGTGCGCCACTCGTCCTGGTAGACCACCACCTGCGTACCGAGCAGGGCGAACACCAGCCAGCCGGCGGTCAGCGCACCGACCGTACCGCCGCCGATCCGTCGGTGTGCGGCCAACAGCCGGGCCAGCCGCAGCGTCGCGGCGACCAGCAGCGTCAGCACCCCGATCGTGAGCACGACGGTGCCGACCGCCGCGCCGACCGCCGCGGCCCGGCCGTAGGAGGCGTCGACGAACCGGTATCCGTCGGCCAGCAGACCCCAGTCCAGGACCGGGTCGAACGGCCGGTCCAGCACCGAGAAGAAGCCGATGTCGGCGACCTTCAGCGTGATCAGTACGCCGAGCAGCGCGCCGAGCGTGGCAGCCACCGGGGTGCGGACCCGGCCCGGCAGCACCAGCAGCAGCGCGGCGGCGACCAGCGCCTCGACCGGAATGCGGGCGAACGCGACCGGGACCACCAGATCCAGCTGGTATGGCAGGGTCATCGCGGCCAGCACGCCGCCGACCGCCAGCACGTCGGTCGACCGTCGGGCGGTACGCCGTACCCGCTGACGCCATCCGCTGGTCGGCGGTGCCGTCTCGTCCGCCGCCGTCGTCTGGTCCGCCGCCGTCGTCTGGTCCGCCGCCGTCGTCTGGTCCGCCGCCGCCGTCGTCTGGTCCGCCGCCGCCGTCGTCTGGTCCGTCACGTCGTCGGCGGTGACCGGGGCGGAGTTCGTGGCGGAGGACAAGTTGGGACCTTCCTGGTAGTCGGCCAGGCGGTGCGCCTGCCGGACCGGACTCTGCACGATATCCGTACCACCGGGCACCCACAAATACGCACGACCAGCCGGACCGGATCGATCTGCGGACCACCGGCTTGCGGCCGTGACCGGTCCGCCGCGTCGACCGGTCTACTTCTGCATGGACCAGTTGCGGACGTACTTCGACCGGGCGCTCGACGACGAACCGGCACCTGCGGTGCCACCGGACGACCTGGCCCGAGCGGCCATGGTCGGCGGGAGCCGACTACGCCGACGCAGACGGCTCACCATCGGCGGTGCCGCCGTCGCCGTGACCGTCCTCGCCGCCGTCGCAGCTAGCCTGGCAGCACCCGTCCGGGACGCACCGGCCCCGGTGCCGGCGCAGGCGGCGATGCCGTCGGTCTCGCCCGGCTGTGAACTGGTGCGTCCCACCACCGCTGAGGCGGCGACCGAAGCCGCCGTCTACCTGAGCGTCAACGTGACTGCCGAGCAGCGGCGCGCTGTCGACGCGGCGCTGCGGTCCAATCCGCAGGTTGGGTCGGTGGCGTTTGAGAGCCGGCAGGACGCCTACCAGCGGTTCATTCGGCGGTACAAGGACGATCCTGCCGTTTTGCTCGATCATCCAGACCTGATGGAGAAAGTGACCCCGGACCAGTTGCCAGAGTCCTTCCGGATCACCTTGGCGAACCCATCGGCGTATCAGCAGGTCAGCGGCGGACTACAGGCGATGCCCGGTGTCGAGACGGTCACCGGCTGGTTCTGCCTGTACGGCACGGACAAGCAGGTGGACGAGTGAGTGGGGTTCGGGTCGTAGCGCCGGTCGCTGCCGACCTACCGGTGGAGCCGGCACCGACGAGGTCTGAGCGCGGCGGCGGACCGCTGGCCCGGTGGGCCGCCAGCCGTCGGAAGCAGCGAGTGGCCGGGGACGAGGCGTTCACCGCGTTCGTCGTCGACGCGGCTCCCCGGCTGCGCCGCGTCGCGTACCTGATGTGCCGGGACTGGCATCTCGCGCAGGATCTCACCCAGATCACCTTCACCCGGATGTACGCCTCGTGGAACCGGATCTGGCCCACGGCGAACCTGAACGCGTACAGCCGTCGGGTCCTGATCAACGCGGTCTCCGACGCGATGACGCGGCGCAGCCGCACCGAGGTGCTGCTCGCCGAGCCGCCCGAGCCGGCGGGCCGGCCCGCCGGCTCGGGCGGCTCCACCGAACTGCAGGTGGCGTTGCTGCGTGCGCTGGCGGAGATCCCGGTGCGCGACCGGGCGGTGCTGGTGCTGCGGTACTGGGAGGACCAGAGCGTGCAGGCCGTCGCCGAGATCCTCGGCATCACCACGTCGGCGGTGAAGATGTGCAGCATGCGGGCGCTGCAGCGGCTGCGTACCGTCCTCGGCGAGGACTTCCCGACCAGCTGATCGGAGCCGCGCCCTAGGCTGGGCGGCATACCACCCGCGTCGACCTCGCCGTACCGGCCGACGTCGCAGTACCACTGGACTGCTCGCCGCCCCGAACGTGCCGGCGTTCCACGACGTCGCGATGCTGATCGCGATGGTCGCGGTGGCGACCCACGCCGGCCCACCGGTGTACGACTGGCTTGCCGGCGGGTTGGTGCTGGTCGGGGTCGTGGTGGTGGCTGTTGGCCGGGTGCTGCTCCAGGAACTGCGCCATCCGGCGACGCCGCCGGTCTGGATCGTCTACGGTGCTGTTCCAGCGTTCCGCTTGCACGAGCGGCCAGTCCACCATGTTGTCCAAGTCGTCGAGCGCCGTGGTGAAGGCTGACGTTGCGATCGCTGCGTTGTCGTCGGTCGCGAGCCACGCCGCACCAGCCTCCACGACCGCACCGACTGTCACAGCGAGGTAGACCAACGGGCGGTCGCCGTCCGCGTACCGGCCGGCGATGCTGTCGCGATGGTCGCAGGCAATCCGATACATCATGGGTGAACGTGGGGCGAAGTGGAACGGGACGTAGTCCCCAACGTAGCCCCGTGGGCCGATCGGGATCCGCCGTCGGCGGCGAGAGTCCTTGATCGCGGGATCGCCGACCTCCGTGCGCATGATGCCGGCGCGGGCGGAAACATCGCAGGCCAACGGCCTTCTGCAGAGATACTGGCATGATTGTCGATGTCGGTGAAGTGCAGTATCCATCGGCTTCGTGCGGACGTCGACGCCGCTGGGGACATCTGGGTCAAACCTCCGCTGACGTGACCGTGAGGACGGGAGTCTATCGGACTGCCTGTCTGCGAGCGTCGAAGCTCTGACCTGGGGTGGTGGCGCGCCCGGTAGGGTTCGAACCTACGACCTTGGGATTAGAAGTCCCCTGCTCTATCCGCTGAGCTACGGGCGCTTGCTGATCTTCGTCCTAGCGTGCACATAGTAGTGGTCGCAAGTTGCCGTGACGAGTCAGTCGGTCTCCGGTAACCCTCGGTCGACCGGGCGTTGCGCCCTTACCGGTTGACCAGGGTCCGGGCCAGCCGGCTCGGTGGTGAAGTAGCCACGCAGCCAGCGGTCCAGCTCGCTGAACAGCTCGTCGCGGGCCGGCTGGTGGGACAGGGTCAGGTCGTGCAGGCCGCCGTCGATGCGGACCACGGTGACGTGCCGGCCGAGCCGGGGGGCCCACCGGGCCATGTGCTCGACGTCGAGTACCGCGTCGGCCAGGGTGGCCGAATCGTGCCAGCTGTGGCTGCGGTAGGACCGGGAGGAACAGGCCAGCAGGACCGGCGCGGTGATGTGCAGTCCGGCACGTAGCCGCCGCTGGGCGCGTCGGATTGCGGTCAGCCAACCGGCCCGCACCGGGAACCCGGCGAGCGGCTTCCACTCCAGGTCGTAGTCCCAGTGTCCGCGCTGGGAGGCGTGCACGCTCTGCCCGTACACCCGGGAAAGCCCGACCGGGACGACGCGGTAGGGCGAGCGGCCGGTGAGGCGGCAGATGGCCGCCGCTACCGGCCGGCGGAGCAGCCACGGTGCGTTGAGGTCGAAGAACGGGCTGTTCAGGAACAACCCGTCCGGTGCGATGCCCTGGCTGGCCCGCGCGTTGGCCCAGATCGCGGCGATCAGCCCACCGGTCGAGTGGCCGTTGACCAGCAACGTCTCGTTGCCGTCCTGCTCGCGGATGATCCGGGCGGCGGCGTCCAGTTCCGGAAAGTAGTCGCTGAGGTCGCGGCAGAAGTTCGGGGTCTGGTGCGGCAGCAGGCTCCGGCCGTACTTGCGCAGGTCGAGGGCGTAGAAGTCCCAGCCGCCGCGGACGAAGTGGTCTGCCAGATGGGTCTGGAAGAAGTAGTCGACGAAGCCGTGCAGGTAGAGCACCGCCCGCCCGGCCGGGCGGTCCGCCCGGCGGCGGACCAGGGTCGCGACGACCGGACCCTCGTCGTCCGGGTCCAGTTCGATGACCTGCTGCTCGTACGGGGGTCCGAGGATGTCAGGCTGCACGACCTTGACCGTACCGCCGGACGGTTACCTCCGGGTAGCACCGCGCTGCGCGTCGCACAATCATAGGCGGCACTGGCGGCGGCCGAGCGGCGGTGCGCGGCGCGAGGAGGTGCGAGATGAAGGCCGAACAGGCGACGGCGTTCCTGCGGGCGAATCATCGGGCGGTGCTGGTGACCCGGCATCCGGACGGCCGGCCGCAGACCAGTCCGGTGCTGGTCGCGGTCGACGACGCCGGTCGGGTGCTGGTCAGCACCAGGGAAGGCGCGGTCAAGGTCCGCAACCTGCTGCGCGACCCACGAGTCACGTTCTGCGTGACCACCGACCGGTTCTTTGGCGACTGGGTGCAGATCGACGGAGAAGCAGAGGTGGTACGGCTGCCCGAAGCCCTCGACGTGCTGGTCGACTACTACCGACGGATCTCCGGAGAGCATTCCGACTGGGACGACTACCGGGCTGCGATGCGCCGCGACAAGCGGGTGGCGATCCGGGTGAGCGTCACTCATGCCGGTCCGGACGTGCACAGGTGATGGTCCGGATGAGCCCAGGCAACTGCCTGGACGGCCGGCGCGTAGAGCCCACGGGCACGGCAAATGCGGCGGGTGGGGTGTTTAGGTTGGTAGAAGCTCCAGGAGTTCGAGGATCCGTCGGTTCTTGCGGGCGTTGTATCGCAGGGCGGCGTCGATGTTGGTGGTGTCGTGGATTCTGAGCAGGCTGACCACTACGTTTTGGGGGTCTACTGTAGTGGGTAGGAGGCCTGCTGAGTGAACTCAGTCTTCCCAAGTTCATGGCCAAGAGCCGGTCCGAGGTCGGTAGCTGAGCCTACCGGTCACCACCGGACACCGTCCGACCTCCACCCGCCGGTTCCGATGCGCGTCTTAGCAGATCAACTCGGTATCGGAGCGGTTGTCCACAGCCGGGGATCTGTCCACAGCGCCGCCGGACCGTGGCTGGCCGGCAGGGGTGCCGTCCATCAATGCTGAGCATCGAGTCGACTCGATCAGATCAATCCGACGAGCCCCTTGCGGAGATGCGATGTTCGATACGTACGTGACGGTCGTGACAGATCGCAGACAACGAAGACGTCTACCAGCGGAAACGCACCTCAACGCGGTCCGCTTCCGGCTCCCGCCACCTCGCGGCGGCCCGCACCACGACCCGGTCGACGACCGACCGTAGCGCCTTGACCCGGTCGGCGTGCGTCGCCTCCGGCAGCTTCCACAGTGCCAGCAGCGCGTCGACGCCCCGCGCGGCCACCTCCGGATCCGGCGACTCGTCAACGTCGCCGAGCCGGGCCAGTTCGGCGGCGGCAGTCTGTTCGGCGTCGCGCAGCTCTGCTAGGGCCTGCTGGTAGACCTCCACCGGCAGACGCGACATCGCGTGGTCCTTGGCGAGCTTGACCATCGCCTGCCGGGCGTCCGCGACCTGCCGCTCAAGCGTGGCCCGATCGGCACGTGCCGCCGACAGCTGCGCCAGCCGAGTCGCCCGGGCAACGTGGTCGGTGCGCAGCCGGGCGGCCCAGTTGGCCACCTGCCGCAGCACCTCCGCCTCCACCCGGGCAATCAGCGGCCGGCCGACACCGGGGCAGGTGCCGCCCTTGACGTCGCCCCGGCCGTGCCCGTCGACGAGCCGGGAGCCTTGCCGCTGCAGCCCGTGCCCGTCGGGGCAGACGGCCAGTCCGACCATCGACCAGGTGGGTGCGAGGTGACGGGGCGGTACGCCGGCCTCGGCGGCGAGACGCCGTTGTACCCGTTCCCAGGTGTCGGGGTCGGTGAGGGCGTCGTGGGTGCCGTCGAGGACCTGGCCGGCGGCGACAACCTTCCCCAGGTACGACGGGTTGCGCAACATCTTCTTCACGTTCGCCGTGATCATCGGCTTTCCCCTGATCGCAGCCAGGTAGCCGGCGATCTCGCCGACCGGGTCACCAGCGGCGTACCTCCTGAACACCTCGGTGACCGCCGGCCCGAGCGTGGGATCCGGGCGCAGCTGCCGGTTGACCTTGACGTAGCCGAGGGGTCGGCCGTGGTGTTGGCCGCGTTCGGCGCGGCGGGCGATGGTGCCCGACCAGCCCCGCCCGATCTCGCGACTGCGGTACTGGGCGATGTTGAGCATGTTGATGAGCATCATCTCGCCGGCCGGCGTGGAGGTGTCGATCTGCTCGGTGGCGCTGATGATGGTGACTCCGGCGTCGGCGAGCTCACGGAGGAACAGCAGCGACTCGAGCACGTTGCGGCCCAGGCGGCTGACGTCGTAGACGGCGATCGCATCGATCTGCCGGGCGAGCACCATCGCCCGAATCCGCTCGATGCCCTCGCGGCTGAAGTGGCGGCCGGTGCGGTCGATGTCCTCGACGACGGCGATCTCCCGCATCCCGGCGACAACACGTCTCATCGCGCCGAGCTGCACATCGGGTGAGTGGAAGTCGTCGCCGGCGCGGCCCATCAGCGCGGAGACGCGGACGTAGAGCGCGACGCGGCCGGGTTGGTCGGGGACGGCGGCCAGGGATCGGCGGGGCATCAGCTGGCCGTACGGTCGGCGCCCGGTTGCCGGTCGGCGAGGTCCGCGAGGTAGCGCAGCGTGGCCCGGATGGTCGCCTTCTCCGCCTCGGTAGCATGGGCGGACCTGAGCCGTCGAAGGATGATCCGCACGTCCTCGTCGAACTCATCCTCGCTGACGAGACCCGAGTGGCTCGCCGCCCGGAGAGCGGTTGAGACGTCGTCGCCGAGAGCCTCAGCTATGGCCTGGACGCTGGCCATGTTCGCCCCCGCCTTGCCAGACATCCACTTGAAGATCGTTGCTCGGTGGACCCCGGACTCGCGGGCGAGCTTGGCGACGCTCCAGCCGGGTCGCTCCGTCATCCGACGGAGATACTGCGCCCAGCTCTCGCGGATTTCTCGACCGTCGCTCATATGCATACGGTAGGCCGCCGCGTGCGGGTCATGGTGGTTCGGTGGACGTCGTTGTTTCGCGGCGCTACTGCGCAGATCAACCCGCTGTTTGGTGCGTCGCGATCCAACGACTACAACCCTCTGCGCCATGGCCATCTACCCCTCGCCTGTCGTGTAGATGCGACGATACGGCAACTTGTGGACAGTTGACCAGCCCGGGGTTCGGTGGCAAAAAAGTCGCGCTATCGCGCCGATCCTCTTGCGTCGCGCTATCGCGTCGGTCTACGGTGTCGACATGCAAGCGTCGTGCAATGGCGACGCATCGGCCACCCCGAGCGACGCGAAGATTCGTCTCCGCCTCGAGGTGTACGACGCGCTCGCAAACCAGAAAAACGTCCGGCATGTCGTAGCCCAGGCACGCCTCCACGGCATCGGCAGACAGCACATGTTCAACATCCGCGCCGGTCGACACCTGCCTAGCCTGCCGCTCGCGATGCGGATGGCTGCCGACATGGGCACGACCGTGGACGCCCTGTTCGAGCAGGTTGCGCCGTGAGCCGCGTCGTCGCGCCGATCGACCCCGACACGCCCGCCGGCCAAGCTGCCGCCGACGCCCTGTCGCAGGCGCTCGGCGAGATCTACGCCGGCATCGCCCGGCGGCGGGCCACCGCCAAGGGTCGGCCGCCCTCGCCGCAGCCGAAGCCGCCCTCGCCGCCGCCGTACGCCCCAAGGCCGCCGGCAGCACCGCAGACGCCGCCGCCGCCAGCTGGGCCGCGCACGACGCAGGACGCCGCCTGATGCGCCGTCCGTACCCGCGCCGCCTGTCGGCCCTGCTCCAGGCGCTGATCCTCGCCGTCGTGCTGGCCACGGCGCTGCCGCTCGGCCTGTAGACCCCCGGCCGGCGCGCGCACGCCGGGGAGGGCCGCGCGCCGGGGAGGGCCGCGCGCCGGCCGGGCCACCACCCACCGAACAGAGAGAAGCCCCGGCCGCTGACACGACCGGGGCCCACCAGAGAGATCGGAGTCTCAATGACCACCCTAGCTGATCTGACCGCCCAACTGGCGGCCGAGCCGTCACACGACGCGGCCCGAGCGCGGGCCCTGGAGCTCATCCAGTCGGCCGTGACCCGCGCGTCGCTGTCCGGCGACGAGCAGTCCGCCGAGGTGCGCCGCATCCTGGTCGCGCTGGACGGGGCCACCGAGCCGGTCGCCCCGGCCCTGCCGGCCGACGTCGAGGCCGACCTGCGCCGCGTCGCCGCCGAGACCGGCGAGGACTACCGCCACGTCCGCGACCTCTACGACGCCCTGTCGTCGATGGACGAGGAGGAGGAGATCGCGCGCGTCGAGGAGGACGCCGCCACCCGCCGCGAGCACGACGCCGAGGCTCAGGCGGAGGTCGACGCCGAGGCCGCCGAGCTCGCCGCCCAGCTGCGCGCCGAGTCCATCACCGCCACCGAGCTCGCCGCCGTCGAGCTCCTGACCGGCGCCGGCATCCACGCCATCGACGGCTTCCCCGTCCACCGCCTGGCCGGCGGGGCGTCGGGCTGGCGGGTCCGCTGGGATCGGCTGCGGGTCGGCGACGGCTGGCGGATGGACGTCGGCCGGCTCACCGACGAGCAGGCGATGGTGCACGACCTGGCCGTGGCGCTGGCGACCGGTGAGCGGATCGACCTGCGCGAGGTGATGCAGGCCGTCGCGGACGACGAGCAGCTGCGTGGCCTGATCCTCGGCGCGGTCCGGATCGCCCTGAGCCCGATGCCGGCGGTGACCCGGTGAGCGCCCGGCACGTGTCCGCGCTGCGCCGCGCCCTGCGCCAGTGCTGCGGCGGCACCGCCGCCCGCACCGTCATGGTCCGCACCGTCACCGCCGACCCGACCGGCGTCGTCGACCCCGACGTGGCCGCCACGGTCCGGGTGTGCTCGGCCGACCTGGCGCGGCTGATGACCGAGCTGCGCGGCACCGGCGAGCTGACCGGCTACGAGCTGTCGCCGCCGTGGGCGCCGGGCGGTGCCCGGTGCGGTGCGGCGGACCTGGCCGACGGCGAGTCGATCGCCGCCCCGGACGACCAGCGGACGCGGGTGATCGCCGGGCTGAGGCAGCTGGCCGACCTGATCGCCGACCGGCCCGACCTGGCCATCGGCAGCAGCGTCAGCGTCGGCCTGGGCATCGTCGCCGACCGGGCCGCGCTCGCGCCGTGGGCGGGTCTGCTCGGCACCAAGGTTCGCATGAGCGACGACACCCCGGTCGTGGGCGCGCCGCTGGCCGGCGTCAGCCTCTTCGTCCAGTCCCCGGAGGAACGGCCCGCCGATCCTCGTGTCGCCGAGCTTGAGCGCCGCCTGGCCGAGGCTGAGCGCAAGCTGGCCGAGCGCGACGACGAGCCGGAGGACCCGATGGCGTCGGGCCGCGACATCGAGGTGACGGTCAAGCCGCCGCCGCCGGGGGTGGAGGGCATCCCGGTGTCGTCGCCGCCGTCGTGGTCGGGCCGGCCGGTGTCCGCACCGCCCGCGACCGCCGACCAGGCCGATCCGGACCCGATGCACATCGGCCGCGCGTTCGCCGGCAACCAGGTCGAGCAGGCTTGCGCCTGCAAGCTCGCTCAGTGCGGGCTGGTCGACACGTCCGACGTCGACCCGGACTGCGAGCACCACCCGGCTGAGCGCCGCAAGACGATGCGCCAGATGCACCGGGCGAGCGCCTGCCCGGCCCTGCGGGGTCCGCGATGAGCGACTACCAGACCGGCGAAACCGTCGACATCACCATCGGGCGCGCCCTGATCGACCACGTGCACGAGGCGCCCGGCCTCGGCCAAGTGCTGCACGTGCTCTACGTCGACCCGATCGGCGACCAGCGGGTCATCGAGGTGGCGGTCGACGCCGAGTCGGTGACTGTCGAGTACAGCTCCCCACCCGGGTGGCCGCCGCAGTCCCGTGACGTGTGGATCGACAGGGACGGCGACGCCTGGATCGGCCTCGGCGTCGACCTCGCGCAGGCGCTGGGCGACGGAAACATGGTCGCTCCCGACGTGGCAGCAAGGCGGTATGGGCCGCTGCGGCTGGTCTACCGGCCAGGCGGTGACTCCGATGCCTGACTGGTTGCTCATCGCCGGCTGGCTGCTGGTCATCGCCGCCGCCGCCGCGCTCGGCTGGCTGGCCGGTCAGCGCCACTGCCCGACCTGCGCCCGCGACCGCCGGGAGGCGGACCACGCCGCGACCCTGCCCGACGCGCCGCCGCCGGCAGCCGTCGCCGCACTCACCCCCGACGCCCTGCCCGACGGCGCGGCACCGATAGTGCCCGGACCGCCCGCCGACCCCGGCCCGGCGATTGCCGCTGCGATCGAACACCTCGCGTCCGCGATCGCCGCCGAGCGGATGGGCTGCCCGCCGCACATCGCCGACCAGTGGACCGCGCGCGCCATCCGGGCGCTCCACCGCCTCGACGCCGACCAGCTGCGCGACGCCCTGCTGATCGAGCTCGACGCCGCGGCGACGTGCCGCGCCGACGAGCTGGTACCCGCCACCCCGCAGGAGTCCTGACATGCCCCTACCCCCGCGCAAGTGCCCCCTGTGCCTCGTCGGCGCCTGCCAGTCGTGCACCGGCCGGCTGGTCGTCCAGACCGTCGCCGGTGACCGCCGCGACGTGCCGTGCGAGCACCACCACCAGGCCGGCACCGGACCGGCCGCCCGCGTCATCGCCGACATCCCGATCCAGATCGGAGCCTCATGAGCACCCTGATCGCCACCGCCCTGGCCCTGGCGGCCGCCGCGCCGCTGGGCACCATCGTCGCCCTGATCCGCCGCGACGGCGGACCCGCGCCGGCCGAGCCCGCCCCGGCCGAGCCCGCCCCGGCCGAGCCCGCCCCGGCCGCCGCCGAACAGCCCGACACCACCGACGAGACTCCGGCGCCGCCCGTCGACGGGGGCGAGCGGCGCCGGCTCGCCGACGACTGGCGCGACCAGCTGTCACCGCTCGACCCGCCGGAGCTCGAGCACCGCCACCTGATGGTCCGGCCGTACGTGTCCAAGCACCACGAGGACACGGTGGAGATCGTCACCGGCTACTGGCCGCTGGTCGGCCGGGCCCGGGTCCGTGCCGCGCTCGACACCGAGGTCATGCCGGCGGTGCGCTCGTGACGAGCGCGCCCAGCCTGCCCCTCGGCCCAGACGACGCACCCAGCACCGGCCTCGGCCCCGGCGTCCACAACATCCCCATCAACCCCGGAGAGACCCCGTGAAGATCGTCCGCCGCCAGAACGGCCGCAACCACTGGTACATCGACCTCGACACCGGCGACCGCATCCCCGGCGTCACCACCATCCTCGACCAGGGCCTCCCCAAGAAAGCCCTCATCAACTGGTCGGCCACCGCGACGGCAGAGTACGCCGTCGACAACTGGGACGAGCTCACCCAGCTCGCCCCGTCCGCCCGGCTCAAGAAGCTCCAGGGCGGCCGGTACGCCGCCAAGGACGAGGCAGCGAACCGAGGCACCCAGGTCCACAAGATGGGCGAACGGCTCATCAACGGTGAGGCCGTCGTCGTCCCCGACCTGATCCGCCCCTACGTCGACAGCTACGTGCGGTTCATGGACGAATTCCAGCTCCGCGCCAAGCACATCGAGGCCGTCGTCTACTCGGAGACGCACCGCTACGTCGGCACCCTCGACATCTTCGGCGACATCCTGCTGCCGGACATGCCGGAGTACGACCACCTGCCGCGCGACGACGACGGGTTCGTGTGCGACGTGCTGATCGATGCGAAGACCAACCGCAGCGGGATCTTCGGCGAGACGGCGTTGCAGCTGGCCGGCTACCGGTTCGCCGAGTTCATGCAGGCTGACCCGTCCGATCCGGACACGGCGTTCCCGATGCCTGAGGTGGCGTGGACGGGCGCGGTGTGGATCCGCCCGGACGGCTATTCGCTGATCCCGGTCGAGGCGGGCGAGGAGCAGCACCGGTCGCTGTTGTACGCGCGGCAGGTGGGGCTGTTCGACCAGGGCGCCCGGGATCTGATCGGTGCGCCGGTCGAGCCGCCGACGGCGTCGCGGTACGCGCTGGTCAAGGCCGACGACGAGGTGTCGTTTTGATGGCCGCGCCGACGAACATCAACGAGGCGCTGCTCGCCCTGCAGGCCGATCCGCCGGTGCTCACCAAGAACAAGAACGGCCACCAGTCGCGGTACGCCGATTTGGTGCAGGTCAACCGGGAGGTGCTGAGCCGGCTCAACGCCCTCGGTGTCGTCTGGTCGTGCCTGCCGACGCTCACCGACGAGGGCAAGTTCGTCCTGGACTACGCGCTGGTGCACGTGGCGTCGGGCTCCAAGATCTGCGGCCAGTGGCCGTTGAAGCTGTCGGAGAACCCGCAGCAGATGGGCAGCGCCACCACGTACGGCCGGCGGTACGCACTGCTGGCCGTAACGGGCATCGCCGCCGAGGACGAGGACGACGACGGTCAGGCCGCGTCGGGTCGGCAGGTTGCCCAGCGTCGGCAGCAGGCCCGGCCGACGGCGCGGCGCGCGTCCGGTCCCGCCCCGGCACTGCCCGGTGAGGACAAGGCGCGCGGCAAGATGTTCGCCCTGCTACGTGAGGCGGACCTCGGCGACCGGGATGCCGGTCTGGCGTTCATCGGTGAGGCGCTGGCCCGGCCGGTCGAGAGCACCAAGGACCTGACCGGCGACGAGGTGAGCACGGTCATCGACCGGCTGACCGCGTACCTGGAGCAGTCGGAGCCGGGTGGTGACCAGTGAGCGCGCCCCGGGTCGTGGGCCTGGACCTCAGCCTCGCCAGCACCGGCATCGCCGTCGGCCACTGGACCTTCTCGATCAAGCCAGGCGACCGCCGCGACCTGGCCCGCCTGGAGTACCTCCGGGACGCCGTGCTGGCCTACGTGATCGACAACAGCCCGGACCTGGTTGTCGTCGAGGGCCCGTCGTACGGCAGCGCTCGCGGCGCACAGGCCGGCCACCACGAGCGAGCCGGCCTGTGGTGGCTGGTGCGGATGGCGATCACTGGAGGTGCCGGCGGCTGGCCGCTGGCGGTAGTACCCCCGGCCACGCTCAAGCTCTACGCCACCGGCAAGGGGACCGCCGACAAGCCCGCGATGGCGGTGGCCGCCTACAAGCGGCTCGGCATCGAGGGCGTGTCTGACGACGAGGTCGACGCCGCATGGTTGCGCGCCGCCGGCATGGACCACCTGGGGCATCCGCTCGCGGTGATGCCGGCGGCGCAGCGGGCCGCGCTGGACAAGGTGACGTGGCCGGAGGTGACCCGGTGATCCTGGAGCTGGTCCTCGCGCTGCTGATCGCGGTCGCCGCCGGCGTGGTCGTCTGGCTGGCCGGCCCGGACGGCAGGCGCGTGCTGGCGCGCACCCTGGCCGGCATCACCGTGCTGGCCGTCCTGGTCGCCGCCGTCGCCGCCGCCGGCGTGCTGCTCGCGGGAGCGCTGCAGTGACCGCCGACCCCGTCGCCGTCAGCGCGGTCCTGCGCATCCCGCTCGACCGCATCGACCCCGGCCCCAACCTGCGCACCGATCTGGGCGACCTCACCCAGCTCGCCACCAGTCTGCGCACGATCGGCCAGCAACAGCCGGTCACGGTCGAGCGGCCCGACGACGGCCGGTGGCAGCTCGTCGACGGGCACCGCCGGCACGCCGCCGCCCGCAAGGCCGGACTGACGCACCTCGACGCCATCGTCCGGCCGTCGCTCAACGCCGCGCACCGCGACGTCATCCAGCTGGCGATCCAGGCCGGCAGCAAGAGGTTCGACCCGATCGCCGAGGGGCAGGCGCTGCACAGCCTGATGTTCGACGCGGGCATGACGCGCGAGCAGATCGCCGCCGCCGTCGGGCGGTCGCCCATCTGGGTGCGCGACCGGATCGCGCTGACCCACCTGGAGCCGGACGAGGTCCGGCAGGTGCGGGCCGGTCGGCTGACGGTCGGTGAGGCACTGCTGCGTCTGGCCGGCCGACGCGCCGAGCGGACCGGCGAGACGGCCGCACCGCAGCGACCGGCGCCGGCACCGGCGGCAGCGCCCACGTCGCCGCCGTCCGGCGCGCGGCTGCCCGTGCAGCAGATCGCGGTGCTCGCGGCGATCGCCGAGGGGCTGGAGCGAACCGAGATCGCCGCCCGGCTCGGTATCGCCGTGGCGGGCGTCAAGAGCCACACCACCCGGGCGTACGCCGCCCTGGGTGCTCGTAACGCAGCGCACGCCGTGCACCTCGCGCACCTGGTCGGGCTGCTGCCCATCACGACCACCGAGGCCGGCGGCACCGGCCACCACTCCCGAGGAGAGCAATGACCGCCATCAAGATCGACGGCAAGCCCGCCGTCGCCGCCGGCTACGCCCTGGAGCGCTACGGCGCGCAGCTCTACGCCCGCCCCGGCATGCGCATCGTCGGCGTCGTCGAGCTGCGCCACGTCGAGCGCACCCAGCCCGCACCGGACGAGGACAAGGAAGCGTCGGTCAAGCTGCGCATCACCGGGCTGGAGATCGCCGGGCCCGAGCAGGAGGACGCGATCCGGCAGGCACAGGAGGCGCTGTACCGGCACCGCACCGCCTACGGAACGCTCGGCGAGGACGGCGAGATCGCCCTGTCCGAGCAGACCATCAAGCTGACCGGCGGGCTGCTGGACGCGATCGAGGCGGCCCGGATGCGGGTGGCCGTGGCGCACTGGGCGACGGCCGGCCGTCGGGCGTTGGGCGTCGAACAGATCACCACGACGGAGATGCGTCACGAGCTGGACGCGATCGTGTCCGGCCTGGAGTCGGTGCTGACTCCGGACGCGGGCGGCACCGATGGGTGAGCCGCTGACCTGCCCGCTGCCCGACTGCGGCGCCGACCTGCACCTGCGGTGGACGCTCACCGTCGGACTCGACGCCATCGAGCTGGACGCCGCGGGGACCGACAGCATCGGCGACCCGATGACCCCGACCGACGCCGACACGGCCACCTGGCGCGTCGAGTGCGAGGCCGGGCACGTGGTGCTGCTGCCCCGCGACCCGCAGTGCGACGCCCGGTGCCCGGGTGGTGAGGCGTGCGACGCCGAGGACGAGTCGTTCCGGGAGTGGCGGCGGTCGGACGTGGCCCGGCTCGCCGCGCTCCTCCCGCCGACGGGAGGTGCCGCCGATGCCCAGCGCTGACCAGTGCCCCCGCAGCGGCCAGCCGCACGAGCCCCACCGGGTGCACCTCGGCCCGTGGGGCGTGCTCGACTGCCCCGGCGTCCCGGTGCCCGTCGACGAGCAGCCGGCCGCCGAGCTCGACCTGGCCGACGCGACCGAGGCCCGCGCCCTGCTCGCCTCCGGCCTGGAGGCGCGCGGCATCGAGGTGCCGCACCTGGCCGGACCGAAGGCGCTGGCCGAGATCGCCCTCGCCTGCCTCGACGCCGACGACCAGGCCACCGCCGCCCTTCGGGCCGACCTGGCCGAGGCGCGGACTATGCGCGGCGCACACGCGCCCGCCGGCAGTGCGCATGGCCCGGACGGGGCCGCGCATAGCCCGCGCGCATCCGATCTGCGGACCGCGATCCTCCACGCCGTCAGCCCACACGTGCGCGACGGCGGCTGCCGGGTCGACGACGTGTGCGTGCTCTGCCGGTGGGCCGAGGAGCGGACCGACGCGGTGATGGCCGCCGTCGCCGACCACATCCGCCAGCTCGTCATCCCCCGCAGCCACGCCGACCCGCCGGGTCGGCAATGACCGAGCTCGCCGACCTGCTCGCCGAGCGCTACCCGACGCCCCGGGAGACCACCACGGTCCCCCGGGGCGTCCCCGCCCGCCCAGCCCGCGCCCGCCTGGTCGCACGGCTCGTCGCCGCCGGACTCACACCCCGCGCCGCGCGGGCCGTCGCGGCAGGGCGGCGCGAACTGGCACCCGGCATCCGAATCGAGGTGGATCGTGAGTGACATCCTGCTGGTCACCAGCCTCCAAGCCACCGTGCCCTGGCTAGTGCGCGACCTCCAGCGGCTCCCCGCCAAGGTGCGCGCCCGCCGCATCGACCAGTGGGCGGCCGCCGCCGTCGACCAGGTCGGCCACCGAGGCGACATCCTGCAGTTCCGAGGCGGCAAGCCCGGCGAGACCGCCCAGGTGTGGACCGCCCTCGCCCGAGGCCTCGCCGCCGCGGCCATGGCACCCGGCGGCATCACGTTCATGGGCCAGCACTGGTGCGCCGACCACACCATCTGCGACAAGGCAATGGAGGCGCTCGCCACCGAAGCCGCACTCGACGCCATCGGCCCAATCCACGGGCCCGACCCGCTGCCCACCCTCGACGGCCGCCCGGTCGCCACCATCCAGCCCGCCGGCGGTGTCCTGTGACCCGCGCCGACGTGGTGCTGGCCCACGGATTTCGGCTGTCCGACCTCCACCGGATGGCCCGCCAGTCCGCCGCCACCAACCGCACCATGGCCGCCGACCACCGCGACCTGCTCGACACCGCGTGGTCCGCCATCGCGCTGGAGCTCTACACCGCCGACACCCCGCCCAGCGAACATGACCTGCTCGCCGTCGGCAAAGGCGCCATCTGGGCCATGACCAAACAGCACCGCCAGGCCTACGGCTACCGCGACCGCGAGGCCGCCGCCGGCATGGGCTCCGCACCCCGCTGGGCGACGTACTGGTGGGACTTCGGGCGACCTACCCCGTCACCGGAGCCGTCGGTCGTCGAGCGCCTCACCCTGCCCCGTCTGCTCGCGGCACTGAGGGCACCGTACCGGGACGCGATCGCCGCACTCGCCGCCCACGACGGCGACCGCGAGGCCGCCGCCGCCGCGCTCGGCATCTCCATGGCCGCCATGCAGCGCCGCATCCACGTCGCCCGCGCCCGGTGTCTCGCGCTGTGGCTGGAGGGCGAGACACCCGCCCGCAGGGTCAAGGCTCAGCCGGACCGCAAGCGGTCGAGCACCCCGCTGGCACCGTGCGGAACGCCGGCCGCCGCCCGCCGGCACCGGGCCCGCCGAGAAACGCTCTGTCCGGAGTGCCTGACCGCTGAGACCGCGGCGCGGAAGGCCCGGAGGGCGGCCGCATGACGACCTACCGCATCTACCGCCGCCAACCCACCGGACTCCTCGACGCCCTCATCGGCGCCCGCTACCTCACCGTCGCCCCCGACGGCACCGTCATCACCGCCACCGAAACCCTGTCCGGCGCGCACCGGGCCATTCGCCGCCACCAACGCGACCAGCACGACGCCGCGCAGCTGATCCGGTGCGCCCGGCTCGTCGACCAGGTCCCGGTGGCCAGGACGACGTGATGGCCACCGAGCAGCCGGCGTTGTTGCACGACGGCCAGACCGCGATCTGGCCGAGATTCAGGCTGCCGACCGGGCGCATCAACGCCGCCCCCTGGCACCACGCGCTGTCGGCCGGCGAACTGGTCGGCACCTGCCACTGCGGCGGCTACCTCAAACCCGGCCGCCCGTACCAGCTGGGCCGCGTCGACTGGTTCCCCGCCACCTGCCACGCCTGCGGCGCCGACACGGCGCACCGCGGGCCGCTCCCTCGAGGAAGGAAACCCACCCGATGAACACCACCACCACCACCACCCGCCGAGGCCGCCGCCAGGCCGGACCGACCCGCGAGCAGCTGGCCCGCGACACCGCCCGCGCCGTCGGCGGACCCGCCGCCTGCCTCTGCGACGGAGGCCCGACCGTCGTCGCCCGGTTCGCCGATCAGCGCCTGGTCGACGTCGAGCACCGGCACCTGCGAACGGACGGCTGCGGACTGCCGACGACGCACGTCGACCCGGCCGACTGGGTGCGGCAACCGGCCCGCCGCCGACGGCGCTGACGCAAGCGGGAAACGGCGCAGATCAGCAGCGGAATGTGTGAGAAAGAAGGCTCCGACAATGCGACTCAGAACGGCCGGAACGGATATGATCAAGTCGGGCGGAAAGGGTGCTGGTAACACCCGATCCGCCCTGAGGCACCCATCCGAATCGACCGGAAGGAGCCCTGTGGCCATCATGGCACAGGGTGGCCGCGCGTACCCGCGTGCCACCGCACACACCGCGCCTCGCGCCACCGTAGGAGGTGGCCGCTGATGGCCCGTTCCTACGCGAACATCATCACCGCGATCTGGCGTGACCCCGAGTTCCGGGCGCTCACCGCCGACGCTCAGCGCCTGTACCTGCTGCTGGCGACGCAGCCGAACATCTCGGCCGTCGGCATGCTCCCCGTCACCGTCGGACGCTGGGCTGCGATGGCCGCCGACACCACGCCCGCCGACATCCGCGCGGGCCTGGGCCGGCTGGTCGCCGCCCGGTTCATCGCCGTCGACGACCTGTCGGAAGAGCTGCTGATCAGGTCATTCGTCCGACACGACAACGGATACCGCAACAGCAAGCGCGTCCCGGTGATCCGCGACGCGGCCGGCGAGATCGAGTCGCGGACGCTGCGCCAGGTGCTGGCCGTCGAGCTGGTCAAGCTGGGCCTGCCGCCGGAGTGGACCGGAGAGCTGCCGGTCGAGCCGGATGGCCCTCCCGATGGCCCATCGCATGCCCCATCGGATAGGGCATGCGATGGCCCATCCCGGCCCACGACCGCCGCCGAACCGCCTCGCGTCACCGAGCCAACACCGACCGTAGAAGCTTCCGCGTTTTCGCAGGTCGATAGCCTATCCGATACGGCATCGGATAGGGCATCCGATGCCGTATCGGATGGCATATCGGGTTCCGAACGGGTTGTGGTTACTAGAGGTACGTACGTAGAACCCCAACCCCCAACCCGCAATCCGCACTCCGCAACCTCTGCGCTCGCTCCGCTCGCGGCCGCGCCGCCGCTCGCGCTCGTACCGCCGCCCGTCACCACGCAGACCCTCGTCGCCGAGTGGCTCGACCACTGCCGCAAGCGGCCGCCCGAGAACGTCATCGGCCACGTCTCGCGACTGGTGAAAACCATGCTCGGCGAAGGAATCGACCCCGCAGACGTCCGACGCGGATTCGCCGAATGGGCCAGAAAAGGCCTACACCCGTCGACCCTGCCGTCCGTCGTCAACGAAGTCATGAACGCCGGAATAGCCGGCGCGCCCAGAAAACCATCCACCACCGACCAGCGCGTAGCCGACGGGCTCGCGCTCGCCGCGAAATACGACGCAATGGAGGCCAGCGCATGACCCCCGGAGACACCGCCCGCGTGCTGGCCAAGGCCGCCGCCTTCGACCAGCGCACCATCGGAGAGGCCGACATCGCCGCCTGGCACGAGGCCCTGGCCGACCTGGACGGCGCGGACTGCCTCGCCGCCGTCACCCGGCACTACGCGACCAGCGAGAAGCGGCTCATGCCCGTGCACGTCCGCGCCATCGCGGTCGAGATCCGGCGCGAGCGGCAGCAGCGCGACCGCGAGGCCGACCAGCGTCGACAGCTGGCCGCGTACGCCGACAACGCCGTGGGGGTCCGTGACCGTTCCGCCGAGGTCGGCGACCTGCTGGCCCGGCTCGCCGAGAAGCTCGGCCCGTCCGACCCCACCGTGCTCCGCCGCCGCGAATGGGTCCGCCACGAACGGCACCGTCGGCTGTCCGAGGCCCCGCCGAACCCGCACTACCAGGGACCGCCGCCGCCCGGAGGCTGGCCAGTGCCCGGACAGGAGAGCGCCTGATGGACCCCCTCGACCCCGAGCGCGGCCCCACCCCGCACACCCGCGGCTGCGGCGAACTGCTCATCGCCGCGCTCGCCGCCGTCGCCCTCGTCGTCACCTGGCTGTGGGTCGGCTGACCGTGTCGACCCGCAACTACCGCTCCAGGCTCGGCCCCGCCCCGTGGGACCCGCACCCCGACGCGCCCACCCAGCCCGCCTGCCGCGACCACCCGGACCTCGACCCCGAGCCTGGTTCCCCGGCGCCGGCACGCTGACCGCCGCCAACATCGCCGCCATCGCCGTCTGCGGCGGCTGCCCGCTCCGGGTGCCGTGCCGCGACTGGGCCCGCGAGCAGATGCCCGCCGGCACCTGGGGCGGCGAGACCGAGGGCGACCGCTGGCGCCGGCACGCCCGACGACGCAAGGCCGCATCCCGCAACCGCACCGACCGAGAGGCCATCCGATGACCCAGACCTGCGTGACCGACGGCTGCGGCCGGCCCGTCGACGGCCAGGCCTACGCCTGCACCAGCTGCGCCGACCGGGCCGCCCGCGACCTCGACCAGATCGCCGACCTGGCCGACGCCGCCCACGACGTCGCCACCGGGCAGACGCGGCGCGGGCCCGCCGTCCACGGCTCGGGCGACAGCGCCCGGTTGCCGATCCGCCTGGAGGTGATGGCCCGGCTCGACAGCGCCACCACCGCCGTGACGACGTGGGCCCGGCACATTGCCTCAGAGCGCGGCATCCACCCGCCCAGCGCCGCCGTGGGCCGACGATCACCCCGTCCCGAGGGGGATCGGGTGGGCCAGAGCGGCAGAGACGATCTCAGCGGGCCGCTGGAGGCCGCCGCGCGGTGGCTCCCGGCGCACCTGGAGTGGGCGCGGCACCGCCGCGAGTGGCCCGAGCTCGCCCGCGACATCCACGCCGCCGCACGGCTGGTGCGCGCCATCACCGACAGGCCCGCCGACCGGCAGCTCGTCGGCGCGTGCCAGTGCGGCGAGGTGCTCTACGCCCGCGCCCACGCCCGCACCGTCGACTGCGGCGAGTGCGCCGCCGTGTGGGACGTCGACGCCAGCCGGCAGGCGCTGCTCGACCACCTCGGCGACCGGCTGCTCACCGCCGCCGAGATCGCCGGCCTGGCCGTGGTGCAAGACCCGGAGCGCGACCGGCAGCGGGTGCGACGGCACATCAACGTCTGGGCCGGACGCGGACCCGTCAGGGGCATCGCCCAGCGCGGGCAGACCACCGACGGCCAGCCGCTCTACCAGGTGCGCGAGGTGCTCGCCCGCATCGCCCAGGCCGAGGCACGAGCGGCGGAGAGGCTCGCGTCGTGATCGTCTGTTATCGTCGGCTGCAGCGCCATGAGTGTCCCCGGACCCCAGGAGTGACGCCGTGAGCGACCTGATCGCCTGGCTGCGGGAGCAGCTCGACGAAGACGAGCGAGTAGCGCGGGAGGCCAGCACGGCGAGTGCGGAATGGCGCGAGGGATCATCCTGGCTCGCCGACCTCCGCGACCCGCTGCCGAGTCAGCGCCGCGCGCTCCGCCCCGGGGCAAAGCTCCTGTCCGACGCCGATGCCCGCCACATCGCCCGCCACGACCCGGCCCGCGTACTGGCCGAGGTGGAGGCCAGGCGGGCGATCATCGACGAGCACGAGATGTGGGCCAGATACCAGGACGACGACCACGAGCGCGCCGTCACCGCCGCTGCTGGTCGCCATCCGCATGCTCGCCCAGCCGTACGCCGGCAGGCCCGGATGGCGCGAGGAGTGGCGGCAGTGAGCGAGCTGGCCGACAACGACGAGATCCGCCGGACCACCTTGGCCGCCCTGTCGGAAGCCCACGCCGTGGTGACCTTGAAGTGCTGGATGTGCGGCGTCGAGCCGACCGGCCTGGCCGAGGTCACCAGCTTCGGCGACCTGGCGGGCGGACGCCGCGTGGTCGTGTCGACCGGATGGCCAGACGGTGACCACGACCACGAGGTGATACCGCCCAGCCCCGGCGAGCTGGCCGAGCGAGGCGACCGGGCGGCACGGCGCATCCTGGCCATCGCCGCCGAGTAGCCATGCCCCGCGCCATGCGGGTCTGCAGCACGCCAGGCTGCCCCGAGCTCACCACCGGCGGACGCTGCCAGGCGCACCGACGCCAGGCGGAGCAGACCAGGGGCAGTCGGCAAGCACGGGGCTACGGACCCGGGCACACCGGGAGGTTCAGACCCGGAGTCCTGCAACGTGAGCCCATGTGCGTCTGCGAAGACGCCAGCCACGGACACGGGCCGCGATGCCTGCGCCCGTCGACCGTCGCCGACCACTGGCCGCGCGACCGCCGCGAACTGGTCGCCGCCGGGCTCGACGCCGACGACCCGCAGTACGGCCGCGGACTGTGCGCCCGCTGCCACAACCAGCACACCGCCGTCGCCCAACCGGGTGGCTGGCACAGTCGCTGACCTGTCGACGGTGACCGAGCGTCACCACCCCAGGGGGAGGGCCCCCACCCGATGGGGCTTCCGGACCGCCGGGGAGGTACCTCGCTGTCCAGACCCCTGAGTTTCCCCAGGAGGTGACCCGCTGTGACCGATGCCCCGCCCCGACCCCCGGTCGGCCTCGGCACCGGCGGGCGCGCCCTTTGGCGAGACATCGTCAGAGACCACGACTTGGACGCGCCGCAGCGGGTGCAGCTCCATGAGGCGTGCCGGGCCAAGGATCGGCTGGACAAGCTGGACGCCCTGCTGCGCGGCGACGTCGGCTCATGGGCCCGGCTGACGCACGACCTGCGCACCGAGGACTACGAGCTGAGGATCGACGCCGCGCTGTCCGCCGCCAACAACACCGCGAACCTGATGAAACAGCTGATCGCCGCGCTCCGGCTGCCCGACGAGGCGACCGGCAAGCGCCCGCAGTACCGCGGGCCGCGTGGCGCGCAGAAGCCGTCGAAGCCCGGCGGCGGCACGGTGACCGCGCTCGACCGGGCCCGCGCCGCCCGCAGCGGCTGACATGGCCGGCCGCGTCCAGCGGCACGAGCGGTGGGCCGGCCCGCTGTTCGACGGCCACGTCTGCTCGCTCGGCTACGAGCTGATCGACTGGATCAACGCCTACACATGCCACGGCCCTGGCGACGTCCAGGGCGAGCCGGTCAACATCACCCCGGAGACGGACCACGAGTGGTTCAACTTCCTCGTCGAGGTGTACCGGCTGGACCCGGCCACGGGCCGGCGGGTGTACGACGAGGGCGTGTTGTCCCGGCCGAAGGGCCGGGCGAAGTCGGAGCTCGCCGGCCTGATCGGGACCGCCGAGGCGTTCGCGCCGGCCCGGTTCGACGGCTGGGACGCCGACGGCCAACCGGTCGGCAGGCCGGTGCGGTCGCCGCTGCTGAAGTGCATGGCCACCGAGGAGAGCCAGGCCGGCAACACGTTCGAGAACATCGCGTTCATCGCCGGCACGTGGGGGCCTGACGTCCACCCCGACATCTACGGCGGGGTGTCCGGCATCCGGCAGTACCAGTCGGCGAGCGCCATCTATCTGCCCCACGGTGGCGAGATCAGGGCGTGCACGTCCGGCTCGGCCAGCAAGGACGGCGGCAAGGAAACGTGGTGCTGCGCCGACGAGACGCACCTGTACGTGCTGCGCGAGCTGAAAGCGATGTACGGCACCATCCAGCGGAACCTCGGCAAGCGGAAGCTCGCGAACCCGTGGCTGTTGCAGACGACCACGATGTACCGGCTCGGTGAGCAGTCGATCGCCGAGGAGACGTTGACGGCGTGGCGCAAGGGCGAGCTGCCCGAGTCGGTGCTGGTCGACCACCGCGAGGCCAAGGGCCGCATCGACATCGGGAACCGGGAGCACACGCTGCGGCAGCTGGTCGACGTGTACGGTCCGGCGGCCGGGTGGCACGACATGGACCGCAAGTACCGCGACATGCGCGATCCGCGGATCTGTCGGGACGACGCCGAGGCGGCCCGCTACTTCCTGAACCGGGGCATCCCGTCGGCTGATTCGTGGATCGCTAAGGACGTTGTCGAGCGCCAGGCTCGGGCGGACGTTGTGGTGCCGGGTGAGTCGATCGCGCTGGGCTTCGACGGGTCGCTGTACGACGACTCGACCGTGTTGATCGGGTCGCGGATGTCGGACGGCTTCCTGTTCCCGGTGGGCATCTGGGAGCGCCCCGCCGGCCGGGCCGGCATCGGCTGGGAGGTGCCGCGGTCGGATGTGCTCGACGCGGTCCGTGAGGCGTTCGGCCGGTACGACGTGATCCGGATGTACGCCGACCCGCACGAGTGGCGATCCGACATCGACGACCTGTCGCAGGAGCTTGGCGCCGAGCGGGTGCTGTCGTGGGAGACGCGGCGGGACGTGCAGATGGCCGCTGCGTTGGACCGGCTGCACGCCGATCTTGTCAACGGCGTGGTGTGGCACTCGGGCGACGGCCGGTTCGTGGAGCACTTCGGGAACGCGTACGTGCGGGAGCGTGGCCGGCACCGGTTGGTGCGCAAGGAAAACGACAAGTCGCCTCGGAAGATCGACAGCGTGGTTGGCGCCGCACTGGCCCTGGAGGCGAGGGCTGACGCGATCGAAGCGAAGCTTTGGCCGTCGACGGGTTCGTACGCCTACAGCGCATAGGAGGTCTACGTGCCACTGACCTCCGATGAGGCGCTCGCCCAGGTCGCCGCCCTGTACGACGTGATCGCCGGGCGCCGTGCCGACGTCCAGCGCGCCGACGAGTACTACCGCGGCAAGCAGCCGCTGCGGTTCGCGTCGGACAAGTGGCGGGAGTACCACGCCGCCCGGTACGAGCGTTTCTCCGACAACTGGTGCTCGCCGGTCGGCAACAGCCCGAACGAACGGCTGCGCGTTGACGGGTTCCGCCTCGACGACGACCCGGGCCGGTCGGACGACGAGAAGGCGTTGTGGCGGGACTGGCAGGCCAACGACATGGAAGCCCAGTCGTCGCAGGGGTGGCTGGCGTCGATCATCTCCCGGCGCAGCTTCGTGCTGGTGTGGGGCGACGACGACGACGAGCCGGTGGCGACGTGGGAGCGGCCGGATCAGGTCGCGATCGCCTACGACGTCGAGCGGCCAAGTCAGCGCCTTGCCGCGCTGAAGACGTGGCACGACGGGTCGACGGAATTCGCGACACTGTACACGCCGGACGAGGTGTGGAAGTGGGAGCGGCCGTACCAGGACGTGACGCCGGTCGACCTGGTTGGGCTCCCGCCGACCGCGGGCGAGTTCTTCGCTCGCACGTCCGGCCTGGTGGTGCCGGCCGTCGACCGCGGCGCGTGGAAGCCGCGGGCGGGCGTTGACCCGAACCCGATGACGAACCCCATCGGCGTGGTGCCGATGGTGGAGATGCCGAACCGGCCGATGCTCGGCGGCGACCCGCTGTCGGACATCGCCGGCACGATGGCGATGCAGGACGCCATCAACCTGCTGTGGGCGTACCTGTTCACGGCAGCGGACTCGGCGTCGATGCCGGCGCGGGTAGTGATGGGCCAGGAGCCGCCGAAGATTCCGATCCTCGACGACAACGGGCAGAAGGTCGGCGAACGCACGGTCGACCTGAAGAAGCTGGCCGAGGACCGGATCTTGTGGCTGACCGGGCAGAACACGAAGATCGGCCAGTGGGACGCCGCGAACCTGGCCGCGTTCACGCCGGTGATCGAAACCTGTGTGACGCACGTGGCCGCGCAGACCCGGACGCCGCCGCACTATCTGGTGCTGGGCAAGGGCATGGTCAACGTCAACGCGGAGGGCATGAAGGCCGCTGAGACGGGCCTGGTGATGAAGGTCCGGGAGATGCAGCTGTTCCTGGGCCCGGCCGTCCGAGAGGTCTTCAGGCTGTTCGCGCTGGTGCGCAACCAGCCGAAGCTGGCCCGGCAGGCCCGATTCGGTGTGACGCAGTGGAAGGACGCCGAGAACCACAGCGAGGCGCAGCGGGCCGACGCGCTGCTCAAGCTGGGCAGCCTCGGGTTCCCGTTCGCCTGGTTGGCCGAGCGGTACGGGCTGTCGCAGCCGGAGGTGGCTCGCCTGCTGGAGATGCGCGAGGCCGAGCGTCGGGCGGATCCGATCGCCGAGCTGGCTCGCGCGCAGGCTGGTTCGCAGCCGCCCGACGCACCGCCGCCGGAGTAGCTGCGGTGAGCCTCCAGGGCGTGGCGCTGGAGCACTACCGCGACCGTGAGCGGCTGGTGCGTGGTGTCGACCGGGTGGCGTCGCAAACATGGCGCCGGGTGGATCCTGGCAGCATCGCGGCGTCGTGGCGATCACTGCTACCTGCGGTGCTGGCCGCGCTGGTCGGCGCGCAACGCCTCGCCGCTGGCGCCGCCGGTGGCTACGTCAGCGCGGCGTTGGTCGAGCAGGGCCTGCCGACGGCGGCCGAGGGCCGGGTGGTCGTCGACGCGCTGACCGGTGTCGCGTCGGACGGCAGAGACCTGGCGTCGCTGCTGTACCGGCCGGTCGTGACCAGCCTGGTGGCGATCCAGGGCGGCACCTCGACGACGCGGGCGCTTGCCGGTGGTGAGGCCGCGCTGCGGATGATCGTCGGCACGCAGGTCGCGGACGCGGGCCGGGCCGCCGACCAGGTGGCGCTGACGGCGCGACCGGCGGTGTCGGGCTACCGGCGGATGCTGGTCGGCCGTTCGTGCTCCCGCTGCGTGATCCTGGCCGGGCGCTGGTACCGGTACAACCGCGGCTTCGACCGGCATCCGCGCTGCGACTGCACACACGTGCCGGCCCGCGAGGACACCGGTCAGGACGTGAGCACCAACCCGCGCAAGTACTTCGACAGCCTGTCGGCCGCCGAGCAGGATCGGGCATTCACGGCGGCCGGTGCCGAGGCGATCCGGCTCGGCGCCGACATCAACCAGGTCGTGAACGCCAGGCGTGGCATGTCGACCGCCGGCCCGCCGGGGCGCCGCCGCCTGGTCGCGGTCGACGCGTTCGGCCAGCGGGTCTACGTCACCAGCGAGGGCGTTACGACTCGCGGTGTGGCCGGCCGCCGGCTGGGCGCACGGGAGACCGGCACCCGGGCCGGGGGCGGCCGGTACCGCTCGGCGCGAGTGCCCCGGCTGATGCCGGAGACGATCCTCGCGGTCGCCGATGACCGCGAGGACGCCGTGCGCCTGCTGCGCAGGCACGGCTACATCACCTGACCACCGACGCGCAAGGCGTCGGCCGACCCCGCAACGGAGTCACCACATGTCCGACCAGGACGACGACAGCACCAAGCCCGAAACCGACGACGTCGACGCCGATCGGGTCGACGACGAGCCGGACGGCGCCGACCAGCTCGGCGACGCGGGCAAGAAGGCCCTCGACGCCATGAAGGCGAAGTGGCAGCGCGAACGCGACCAGCGCAAGGCTCTCGCGGACGAGCTCGCCAAGCTGAAGGCGCCGAAGGGCGAGGAAGAGGACCAGGTCGACCCGGACGAGATTCGCAAGCAGGCGCAGGCCGAGGCCCGCGCCGAGGTGCTGCGCGACCGGGCCCTGGACAAGGTCGAGGCGAAGGCAGCGAAGCTGTTCGCCGACCCGGAGGATGCCCGCGCACTGCTGGCCGCCCGGGTCGACGACTTCGTCGACGACGGTCAGGTCGACACCGACGCCATCACCGAGGCGCTGGACGACCTGCTGAAGAAGAAGCCGCACCTGGCCGCCAAGGCCGACAAGCGGTTCGCCGGCTCAGCCGACGGCGGTGCCCGCAAGGGGTCCAAGCCCGACCAGCTCACCCGGCAAGACCTCAAGCGCATGACGCCCGCCCAGATCGTCAAGGCCCAGGAAGAGGGCCGCCTGGCGGACCTGATGGGCGTCGACACCTGACCCTGAAGGGGCAACCATGGCCATCGACCGGTTCATCCCGGAGATCTGGGCCGCACGGCTGCTGACCGCGCTGAGCAAGTCGCTCGTGTTCGCGCAGCCGGGCATCGCCAACCGCGACTACGAGGGTGAGATCTCGGAAGCGGGCGACACCGTGCGGATCACCTCGATCTCCGACCCGACCATCGGCAACTACACGCCGAACTCCACGGTCATCACGCCGGAGGAGCTGACCGACGCGCAGCGCACCCTCAGCGTCGACCAGGCGAAGTTCTTCGCCTTCAAGGTCGACGACGTCAACGCCCGGCAGGCGGCCGGCAACGTGATGCCGGAGGCAATGCGGCGCGCGGCCTACAAGCTGCGCGACGAGGTGGACCGGTACATCGCCGCGTTCTACACCTCGGTGCCGTCGGGCAACGACCTCGGCACCGTCGCGGTCGCCGCTGCGACGCCGGAGGACTTCTACGACGACGTCCTGGTGCCGCTCGGCGTGCTGCTGGACGAGGCCGACGTGCCGACGGAGGGTCGCTGGACGGTGGTCCCGCCGTGGCTGCACGGCCGGGCGCAGCGCGACGACCGGTTCGTCGACGCGTCGAAGTCGGGCACCACGGAAACGCTGCGCAACGGCTTCATCGGCCGCGCCGCAGGCTTCGACATCTACAAGAGCAACAACGTGGTCAACTCGACCGGCGACGACTACGAGGTGCTGGCGGGCGGCGGCGACATGGCCATCAGCTACGCCGAGCAGATCAACAAGGTCGAGGCGTACCGGCCGGAGTCCTCGTTCAGCGACGCCGTCAAGGGCCTGCACCTGTGGGGTGCGAAGGTCATCCGCCCCGAGGCGCTCGCCGGCGCCACCGTCTCGCAGACCTGATCGGAGATCAGCATGGCAATCGTGGCACTCCCGTACACCAGCCTGGTCGCCAACGGCCAGTCTGCCGACCTGAACAACGGGGCCGGCACCGCGTTCGAGGGCGACGGCATGCGCATCTCCGACGCGGTTCCGGAGCGCACCATCCTGCGCGTCGAGAACGCCTCGGGCGGCGCGGTCACCGTCACGGTGTCGGCGGGCGACAACCCGCCGGCCCTGGCCGCCGGCCTGGGCGACTTCACCACGACGTCCCTCGCCGACAACGACATCGCCTACCTGGGCCCGTTCGAGTCGGGCCGGTTCCTGCAGGCGGACGGCAGCATGCTGGTCACCCCGTCGGCCGAGGGCGACGGCGGCGGCCGGATCACCGCGCTGCTGGTTCCGAAGGCGCAGTGATGTCCGAGGAGATCGTGTACCTGGCCACCGCCGCCCGGGTGCGGCCCCACCGGCTGCCGCTGCCGGCCGCGGTCGCGCAGCAGCTCGCCAAGGGGCAGGTTCGGCGGGTCAACGCCGACGGATCCGAGTGGCGTCCGGACGCCGACGGGGCGGTGCACGCCCCGTCGGACGGCGTGGTCGCGCCGGTCCGCCCGGCGGACAAGGCGACCAAGGCGGAGTGGGTGGCGTGGGCTGTCCACGTCGACCCGGACCTGCCGCTGGACGACGCCGAGGCGATGACCAAGACCGACCTGGTCGACCGGTACGGCAAGTAGGGGGGCGGGGGCGATGGCTGACCAGCTCGCGACGCCGGAAGACCTCGCCTCCCTGCTCCAGCAGGACCTGGACGCCGCGACCGCCGACCTGCTGCTCGACCTGGCGACCGCCAAGGTGCAGCGGGCGGCGGGCGGTCAGCGGATCGTCGAGGCGACCAGTACGGCCGTCATCGACGTGATGCCGTACAGCGATGACCGGTTCCTGGCGCTGCCGCAGTTGCCGGTGCGGTCGGTGTCGTCGGTGACCCTCAACGGCGTCGCCATCACGGACTGGACGCTGACGGCGCAGCAGCTCTGGCGGCTGGTCGGCTGGAATCCGCTGTGGTGGCGGCCGTCACAGGTGGCGGTGACCTACGCGCACGGGTACACCACCGGGTCGCAGTACCTGCAGCTGGCCCGCGACTGCACGCTGTCGCTGGCCCGGGCGGGCTACTCCAACCCGGCCGGCGATCTCGGCGGCGAGGCGATCGACGACTACCGGGCGCCGAGGCGGGCGGAGGTGGATGCCCGGATGCAGTTGACCGAGGACATGCGGGCCGCGATCGCCGACGCCTACGGCACCGGTGCCCACGTCACGATGTCGCGATAGGGGGCAGCGTCATGGCCGTCCGTATCTCCACCGCCGCTCGCAACGCCGCCGCCGACGCGATCGCCGCTCTGGCTGACGGCGGGTCCGGTGCCGGGGTGATCCGCATCTACACGGGCAGCCAGCCGGCCGGCCCCGGCTCGGCGGCGACCGGCACCCTGCTGGCCACGGTCACGCTCAACGATCCGGCGTTCGCCGCGGCATCCAGTGCTGAGGCCGCGCTGGATGTGGACCCGGTGCCGTCGGGTACGGCGGTCGCATCCGGGACCGCCGGCTGGTTCCGGCTGCTCGATTCGACGGAGGCCGGCTCGACCGGGCTGGGCATCCTCGACGGGTCGGTGACTGCCACCGGCGGCGACGGCGATCTGACGCTGGCGACGGTGACCATCACGACCGGGCTGACGGTGGAGATCACCGGCGGAGAGCTGACGATGCCGGCCGAGCCTGCCGGAGCCTGACGTGGCCGAGGTGTGGTTCGACTTCGGTGAGCCTGCCTCGCCGGACCTGATCGACCCGGGCGAGGACTACACGCTCGCGCTCGGATTCGCGGCCGGTGAGGACTGTCCGTGCCTCGGCGTACGGTGGCGGGTCCCGGACACCGCGCCGACCGGCACCTGCTCGGCGGCGGTCTGGCGCGTTTCGGACGAGCAGCTGCTCGCCTTCAAGGACTTCACGATCACGACCGAACAGGGCGCCGAGCTCAACATCTACTTCGACCAGGTGGACGTGCCGACGCTCTCGGCGTCGGTCGGCTACAGGGCGTCGATCTACACCCCCAACCGGTACGTGGCTACCACCTCGTACGGCTGGCCGGTAACCGAGGGCATCTTGACCGCCGGGTCAGCCAATGGCTGGCTGGCAACGGCGCCCCAGTTCCCGGCGATTCAGTCCGGCAACAGCGCCAATTACCACGTCAGCCCGATCATCGAGGGCGCGACCGTCGACGGCGTCCTGGCCGTCGCGCTGCCGGCCGCCGCCGGATCACTGGCCGCGACGCTCACCGTCAGGGGCGCTCTCGCGGCGATACTGCCGGCCGTGGGGGTGTCGCTGCGGCAGTCGGCGGGGACGGTGATCCGCCCCGCCAGTGGCACAGTGTCTCGCCCGGACGCCGGCACGGTCACCAGGCCGAACACCGGGATCGTCTCGCGCCCGTAGGAGGTGGCCCGTGTCTGTTGCATCCGCGCTGGCCGCTGGCCGCCGTGCCGCCGAGGCGCTGATGGTGGACAGCTGCGTGATCCGCCGCCGGGTCGGTGAGTCGACCAGTCCGGACACGGGCGTGGTGACGCCGACGTACAGCACGATCTACTCCGGCGCATGCCGGGTGCAGCAGCCCGGCGCGCAGGCCCGACCGGTCGACGCCGCCGAGGACTACGCGCTGATGCTGCGTCTGGAGGTGCAGCTCCCGGTCGTCGGGTCGGAGGGTGTGCGCGCCGAGGACGAGGTGGTCCTCGGCGCTGGTGCGCTGGACGCGGACCTGACCGGCCGGGTGCTGGTCGTCCGGGATCTGGCGCACAAGTCTCACGCCACCAGCCGGCGGCTCGGCTGTGAGGAGCGGACCTCGTGAGCACGATGAGCGTCGACCACCGCGACGTCGACCGGTGGGTGCTCCGGCTGGACGAGGCGGTCAGCGCCGCGCCGGAGGAAGCCACGAAGGTGGTCGCGAAGGGCGCGCTGAACATTAAGAACGGCGCCAGGCAGCGACGTGCCGGCTCGCGGTGGGCACCGGCATACCCGGCCAGCATCGGCTACGACATGATGCAGGGCCTGCGCGGCCCGGTTGCCGAGATCGGCCCGGACAAGCTGAAGCGCCAGGGCGCACTCGGCAACATCTTGGAGTTCGGCACGATCCACAACGCGCCGGAGCCGCACATCCGCCCGGCCGTCGACGAGGAAATCCCCCGCTACGAGCGGGCGATGACGGATCTGGCGGCCAGGCTGCTGGAGGGTCGATGATTCAGGCGCACGCCGACGCGATCCTCGACCTGCTGCGCGCAGACTCGGAGCTGACGGTCATCGACGGGCCGGTGCCGCAGGGCACGGTGCCGCCGTACGTCGTCGTCTACATCGACGACAGTGATCCGGAGCTGCCCGACTCGCGGCCGCTGACCGGCGATTCGGAGCGCCACGTCACCCGGGGCTACATCCACAGCGTGGGCAGCAACGGCGTCGCGGTCCGGGCGGTGCGGCAACGGGTACGCGCGGCACTGCTGGACGTCCGCCCGACGATCGCGGGCCGGTCGTGCATGCCGATCCGGCGGGAGGACGGGCAGCCGGCCCGCAGCGACGAGGAGACCGGCAGTCCGCTGGTGTCGGCCGTGGATGTGTACCGGCTGGAGTCGGTGCCGGCCTAACGCCGACCGAGCAGGGCCCACACGAGCACGGCGACCACCACCCAGACGACCAGGGCCGCTGCCGGGTCGCCACCCAGCAGCCCCACGACGAGTTGGGCCACAAACCCGGCACCGATGCCGATGAGAATCCGGGGTCCGCGCCCCAGTCCGGTCCTGCGTGCATCTCCATCCATGGCCGTCGACCGTACGGGCACCGCGCAACCATTCGCCTCCACCGATCGGGTGGGGGCTCTGTCGCAGAGGAGACAATCATGGCGGCACTGACCGCTCAGACCGTGACGGCGGCCGGCGCGGAGCAGACCGCCGCCGTCCAGATCAGCGCCTGGTCGAGCCCGGACACGATCGCGTCGAGCGTGATCGGCTCGCGCGGGGTGGTGGCGATCGTGGCCAACTCGTCGGGCGGCCCGCTTGAGTTCCGGGTGCAGGACCCGGGCCGGACGCCGGCCGGAAATCCGGCAGCGGACGGCTACACCACCGTGACCGTGCCCGACGGGGAGACGCACGTCGCGTTCATCGGCCCCAACAACGTGGACCCGGCCGACGGGCTGTGCGACGTCGGCGCGGACACGACCAACGCCGGCTTCGTCGTCCAACTGCTGCGGTACTGAGCGATGGACACCCACGTCTGGCTGCACCACGCCGAGACCGGCGGCTACTGGGAATGCCCGGTGCCGGCCGTCGACGACTGGCGGTCGCGCGGCTGGGTCCCGTCCGATCCGCCGCCGCCCGCGCCCGATCCGGCCGTCGCCGAAGGCCTGGCCTGGCGCGAACAGCAAGCCGCCGCCTCGGCGGACACCCCGCCCACGACCACCCGCGCCCGTCGCGGATCGACTAAGGAGCAGTGATGGCCGACGTCTTCGCCGACGGCAATGTCCGGGTGGCCTTCGTGGCCTCCATCGCCAACATTGCGGCCCCGACCGTGGCCGAACTCAACGCCGGGATCCTGCTGCAGTCGACGCTGACCGCAGACGGACTGGTCGGCTACGAGGCGACCACCGCCGAGGTCGACACGACCAGCCTCGCGTCCACCTTCGACACGAAGAACATCGGCAGGGACGCGTACAGCGGAACCATGCTGCGGCTCAAGAAGCAGACCGTCGGAGCGGACACGATCCGGTCGACGCTGACCCGGGCCACCACCGGCCACATCGTGATCCGGCGCGGCATCGCCGAGACCACGGCGTGGGCAGCGTCGCAGCAGGTCGAGGTGTACCCGATCATCTGCGGCCGCCGCAAGGAACTCGCACCGGAGGCGAACACGGTGATGCGGTACGAGGTGCCAACCATGGTGTCGGCCCCGCCGGAGCCAGACGCTGTCGTCGCAGCCTGATCCACTCGTCAGCCAGCCCCGGTCGGTCCCCATCCCGGCCGGGGCTGCTCGTCTCGATGGGGGCCGATGGGGACGACATGAGCAAGGACGTCAAGGCGCTGATCAGGGGCGGGCGGCTGCCGGAGCGCACCGTGCCCGTCTGCCTGCAGGCGGACCTGGTCGCGGAGCACGAGCTGGCCGAGCGGCAGCTGGCCGAGGCGACCCGGCGGGCCAGTGACTCGCTGGCCGGCGGGTCCGGGATGCGGGAGATCGCCGAGCGGATCGAGGCGCTGCGCGTCGAGATGCAGGACCACACGATCGACTTCCGACTCCGGGCGATGCCGCGCCCGAGGTGGAAGGCGTTCATCGCCGCGCACCCGCCGCGCAAGGACGACGCCGGCAAGGTCGACGAGCGAGACCGGGCGATCGGCGTCAACACCGAAACGTTCTTCGACGCCCTGGTGCGCGCGAGCGTGGTCGAGCCGGAACTCGACGCCAGCGACTGGGATCTGCTGCTCGACGAGCGGCTGACCGACCGTCAGTTCGACGAGTTGGCGGATGCCGCCTGGGGGCTCAACCGCAGGGATGTGGACGTCCCTTTCTCGCCCGCCGCCTCCAGAGTTCTCCGGGGCTCCGAGCCCGAGTAGAGGCGGCCGAACGACTCGGGATCAGCCCGCGCCGCCTCGACGGGTGGGAGCCGACCGAGACCACCGTCTACGAGTACGACGAAGATGGCCGGCTGGCTCGCAGCGTCACCACTCGTGAGAGCGAGTGGTCCGACGACGACACGGCCTGGCTGGAGGCGCTCGCCGAGTGGCGGGCGTCGCGATGTCCGCACTGCGGCCGCGACCTGGACGAGTGCACCGACGCCTCGGCCGACGGGGCGTACACCGTACCGCCACCGACGAGATGCCACGCCACGACGGCGGTCGAGATCGCACAGCAGGCGTACCGCGAGCAACCGCAACCGGGCGCGCTGCTGTGGCGGGCCGAGAGACGGAGGTAGGGCGTGGCGCTACGCACCGTCGGAGTCAGGTTGTCTGCCGAGGTGGCGGGTTACGTCGCCGGCATCAAGCAGGCCAACCGGGCCACCCGCGACTTCGCCGGCGAGCTCGACAAGGCTGCGCGCGCCGGGTCTCTGGACGCGGTCGCCGACCAGGCGGCCCGGGTCGGCACCGGCATGGTCGCCCTCGCCGGCATCACCGTGGTGTCGGCCGCACGGTTCGACAAGGCCATGTCGGGTGTGGAGGCGGCGACGCACGCCTCCGCCGAGCAGATGGAGCTGTTGAGAGAGGCCGCGATCCAGGCCGGCAAGGACACCGCGTACAGCGCCACCGAGGCGGCGGGCGCGATCACCGAGTTGTCCAAGGCCGGCGTGAGCGCGGCGGACATCCTCGGTGGTGGCCTGGACGGCGCGCTGGCCCTGGCGGCGGCCGGTGAGCTCGACGTCGCCGAGGCGGCCGAGACCGCGGCCAGCGCGATGACGCAGTTCAAGCTGCAGGGCCGGGACGTCACGCACATCGCGGACCTGCTGGCCGCCGGTGCCGGCAAGGCGCAGGGGTCGGTGCACGACCTGAGCATGGCTCTGTCGCAGGGCGGCCTGGTCGCCGCACAGATGGGTCTCAGCGTGGAGGACACCACCGGAACGCTGGCGGCGTTCGCGAACGCCGGCCTCATGGGCAGCGACGCCGGCACGAGCCTCAAGACGGCGCTGCTGATGCTGGCCAACCCCAGCGGCGAGGCCGCCGACCTGATGCGCGAGCTGGGCATCCAGACCTACGACGCCAGCGGCAACTTCGTGGGCATCACGGCGCTGGCGGGCCAGCTGCAGACGCAGTTGGGCACGCTCACCCAGGAGCAGAGAAACGCGGCGCTCGCGACGATCTTCGGCGCAGACGCGATCAGGGCGGCGAGCATCTTGTACGAGCGCGGTGCCGACGGCGTGCAGGAGTGGATCGACAAGGTCGACGACGCCGGATACGCGGCCGAGACCGCGCGGATCAAGACCGACAACCTGATCGGCGACATCGAGAGGTTGACCGGCGAGCTGGAGACCCTGGCTATCACCTCGGGCTCCGGCGCGACCGAAGGCCTCCGCTGGCTGGTGCAGGCGGCTGAGGCGCTGGTCGCGCAGCTGGGCGGCTTGCACCCGGCCATCGGCGGCACCGCCGTCGTCATGACCGCGCTGACCGGCGCCGCGCTGCTGGGTGCTGCGGCGTGGATCAAGATGCGGTCGACCACGGCCGAGGTGACCGCCCAGCTGCGCGAGGTCGGCCCGGCCGGCCGGAGGGCAGCCCGCGGTCTGGAGCTGACCACGAAGTGGGGCGGCCGCGCGGCCGCGGCGTTCGCCGGCTTGCAGGTCGTCGGCGCGGTCGCGGCTGGCTTCTCCGACGCGGCGGCCGACATCGACCGGCTGGTCAAGTCGATGGAGGAGTTCGCGAAGACCGGACGCTCGTCCGGTGAGCTGGCCCGCATCTACGGCGAGGACCTGGCGCAGCTGTCCGACGACATCAAGGTTCTGTCGAACAACAGCTTGGCCGACCTGGAGAAGGCCGCGAACATCGAGACGCTCGGCGGCCTGGTGCAGACGATGCGCCTGATCGACGACTCGATGGTCAACACGCTCGACCGCACCAAGGCACTCGACGCCGCGCTGACGCAGCTGGTGCAGGGCGGCAACAGCGAGGCGGCGGCTACCCAGTTCGGCGAGATCCGCCGCCGCGCCGAGGAGGCCGGGATCAGCGCGGAACAGCTGGCTGAGCTGTTCCCCGGCTACACCCAGGCGGCGAAGGACGCGGCAGCCGGGTCTGGCGACGCGGCTGATTCGATCGGCGGTGTGGGTGATGCGGCGGCCGAGACCGCCAAGGACATCGCCGATCTCAACGACGCGTTCGACAAGCTGTTCGACGGTGCCATGTCGTTGGACCGGGCGACGATCGCCTACAAAGAGGGCCTGATCGAGCTGCGCGAAGAGCTGCAGTCGGGCGCGCGATCTCTCGACGTCAACACCGTCGAGGGGCGCAAGAACCGCAGCGCGGTGCTCGACCAGATCGACGCGATCAAGGACCTGCGGGACAGCCGCCACGAACATGGCATGAGCCTCGACGAGGCCAACCGGAAATACGTCAAGGACATCGACGGCTTGCGCCGGAGCATGCTGCAGGCGGGTTTCACGAAGGACGAGGTCGACGACCTGATCCAGACGTACCGCGACATCCCCGGCAAGGCCGCGACCGACGTGCAGGTCACCGGAGCCGACGGCGCAATGCGGGTCATCCGCAATTACACGGACTGGCTCAATGCGATTCCCAAGACGGTCTACACCCGGCTGATCGCCGAATCGCAGACGTCGCGCGGCGGCCACCGGGAGTTCCGGTGGGGCGGCATCGTCGAGCACGCCGAGAGCGGTCTGCTGCGGGAGGCAGCGACGTGGGGCCCGGGGCAGACGCTGTACGCCTGGCGTGAGCCGGCGACCGGCGGCGAGGCGTTCATCCCGCGCAACGGCGACATGGACCGCAGTCGCGCGATCGCTGAGCACGTGGTCAGCAAGTGGCTCGGCGGTCAGGTCAGCTGGGGGCAGCAGCAGCCGACGGCGGAGGTGCGGCCGGTGATCGTCGAGTCGGTGACCGTCCAAGCCTGGAGCGACCGATTCAGCCTGCGCCAGGTGGAGCAGGAGCTGGCCTGGCAGGGGGCGATCTGAGTGCCACTGGCCGAGGGGCAGATCCAGATCCGCGACCTGGTGCTCGGGCCGGGCACGCCGTACAACCTGTCGCCCGACAGCAACCCGCTGGCGCTCGCGGCCAGGGCGACGCAGACCGGGGCGCGCGCGTGGGCCAACGGGTCCTGGTCGGGCGTCGAGTGGGCCGACGAGCGTGCCATTCCGCTGCGCCTGATGATCCAGGCGCAGCCGGCGTCGACGGCCGGATGGCTGACGGCGTGGCAGCAGCTGGCGGCGGCGATGGCGCCGAGCCACACCGACGTGCCGCTGCGCTGGGCGCTGGGTGGCGTCGAGCGGCTGATGTGGGTGCGGCCGCGGATGGCGGAGCCGGATCTGCATCTGATCGCGGATGGTCGGGGTCGGGTGCGGCTCGGCCTGGTGGCACTGGATCCGCTGGTGTACGCCGGCGACGAGTCGAGTGATTCGACCGGGCTGCCGGTGTGGTCGGGCGGGTTGACGGCGCCGTTCACTGTGCCGGTCACGATCGGCGCGACCCGGTCGTCGGGTGCGATGACGGTGGTCAACTCGGGCACCGCTGACGTGGGGCTGATCCTGCGGGTCGACGGCCCGGCGGTGACGCCGAGGGTGACGCTGGTGCCCGCGACCGGTGACCCGCAGGTGTTGACGGTGGACATCGAGCTCGGCACCGGGCAGTGGCTGGACATCGACACGCGGGCGCGGACGGTGCTGCTCAACGGCACGTCGAGCCGCCGGGGGGTGGCGTCCGGGGATTGGCCGATCGTGCCGCCCGGCACGAGCGAACTGCGGTACGACGCGGCGCAGTACAACGGCACGTCGACGCTGACCGCTACATGGCGGTCGGCATGGTGGTGAGGATGAGAGGGCAGCGTCGTGGCAGCCAGTGACCCGAAGTGGATCAACGCCGACGGCGGTAGCCCCGCGTACGCGGCTGTGGAGCTGCGCCGGCTCGACGGCGCCGCCTGGTGGAAGGGCGGCGAGGCGGATCGCCTGGGCGCGCGCGCCGGTGTGCTGCCGGGCGGGTCGGCGGTGCTGTCGCTGTCCGGCACCACGGTGACGGTGCGGGACCTGCAGGCCGTGGTCTATCCGGGCCTGACCGCGACGAGTGGCCCGTACACCGTGGCGCACCTGGAGGAGACACACGAGCTCGATCCGGCGGACGTCACCAACGCCCGGGTCGACATCGTGGTGCTGCGCGTCTACGACGACGACGAGGACAGCTCCGGCGACCGGGAGGCCGTCACCGAGCTGATCACTGGCACCCCTGCCGGGTCGCCGACCGCGCCGTCGACGCCGGCCGGGGCGGTGCGCCTCGGCTTCATCGACGTGCCCGCCTCTGGTGGCGGCGATCCGACACTGACGGTCGACGCGCCGTGGACCGTGGCGGCCGGTGGCATCCTGCCCGTGCGCACCGACGCCGAGCTGACCGGTGCGTCGTCGGGGCTGCACGACGGCGCGATGCGCTGGCGGCAGGACGCCGGGGTGCTGGAGGTGCACAACGGGTCGTCGACGTGGACGGAGATCGCGCGGCGGACGGTGCCACGTGCCCGGCTGCGGCGCACCGCCGGCCAGGCGATCACGAACAACACGGACACTACGGTGGACTGGAACGCCGAGGACTGGGACACCGCAGCCGGCCACGACAACGGCACCAACCCGTCGCGGTACACGGCGACGGTGGCGGGGTTCTATCGGGTCGAGGCGAGGGTGCAATGGGAGTTCGACACCACTGGCCGCCGCATGGCGTGGCTGTGGCTCAACGGGTCGTCGGTGGTCGGGTCGCGGCAGATCGACGAGCCGGGGACGAATGAGACCTGGTGCACGCCGACGGCCGCGACGGTGCAGCTGTCGGTCGGTGACTACGTCGAGGTAAGGGTGGCGCAGACCAGCGGCGGCGACCTCGATGTCCAGGGCGGCACCACCCAGGCGTCGTCGACGCTGACGGTCGATTACCTCGGTCCGCTCTGATGGCGGTCACGCACGCCTGGGTGGGTGCGACTACCCAGGCCGGGGCGTGGGTCCGGGCCAAGGTCTCGGGCTCGTCGGCGCGGCTGGCGGTCGCCGACAACGTCGGCCTGACCGGCCCGACGTGGCTCGGCCCGGTCAGCCCGGACGCGCAGGGCATGGTGTCGTGGGAGGTCACCGGACTCGACCCGGACTCGCGGTACTGGTGGGCGGTCGAGGTTGACTCGGTGGTCGACACCGACTGGTCGGGGCAGCTGCGAACCCACCCGGTGCTGGGCGACCCGGCGTCCTTTACCTTCGCGGCGAGTTCATGCGCGGGGTACGTCGGGTCGACGCCCGGTGCCGGCTACATCACCGACCAAGTGAGCGACCATCCCGTCTTCGACACGATCCGTGCCTCCGACCCGTTGTGGTTTTCGCACCTGGGCGACCTGCACTACCGGGACATCAACAGCAGCGACCCGGCTGACTACCGGACTGCCTACGACGACGTGCTGACCTTCAATGGCAGCCTGGGCGCGGCATCGAGGCAGGGGCAGCTGTACCGGGCGGTGCCGCTGCAGTACGTCTGGGACGACCACTGCTACGGGCCGGGTGACAGCGACGGCACCTACAGCGGCAAGGCAGCGGCCGCGCAGGTGTACCGCGAGCGGGTGCCGCACTACGCCCTGCCCGGGGAGGGCGTGCACCAGAGCTGGCAGGTCGGCCGGGTGCTGTTCATCGCGGCCGACTCGCGCTACTACCGGTCGCCGAAGACCGATGCGGACGGTCCGGCCAAGACCATGCTGGGCAGCGAGCAGCTGGCCTGGATGGAGTCGACGCTCGCCTCATCCGACGCCGCCGCGCTGGTGTGGATCCATCCGGTCGAGTGGCTGGGCGACCCGCAGTCGGGCGGCGACAACTGGCGCGGCTACAGCTACGAGCGCGACCAGGTCACGGCGATGTTGCAGGATCTGGGCTGGGCCGACCGGATGATCATGCTGGTTGGCGACCGGCACAGCATGGGCATGAGCACGGGGGGCGACAACAACCCGTGGGGCGGCTGGCCCGTCTACATGTACAGCAGCATGGACTCGTCGTACGGAACGCTCACCGCTGCGCCGTACTACGACCTTGGCCTGTCGCCCGGCCGCAACCAGTGGGGCCAGCTCGTCGTGGTCGACGACGGGTCGCAGATCAGCATCACCAACCGGGGCATGATCGGCTCGTCGCCCTGGCGCATCCACACGCACACGATCGGGGCATCCGCCCCGCCGCCGGCACCGCCGCCCACACGCACCCAGGCGGTGCCCCGCGACAGGGTGACGTGGCTCGGCTGCGACCTTGTTTCGGGTCGGATCATCGCCGAGCTGCCGGAGATCACCGGCCGGATCTCGCGGGTTCTCGGCGCGTACACGTCTACGGAGTTGACGTTGCCGATCCCGCTCGGCGGACCCGGCGCGGTGCCGATCGGCGTGGTCGAGGAGGCCACTGTCCCGGCGCAGACGATGATGGTCGCGGTTGTCAACGACGTGCCGACCTGGGCCGGGATCGTGATCGCCCGGCAGGGCGGAACCGACGCGACGTTGCGGCTCGGCTGCGTCTCGCTGGAGGGCTACCTCGACCGGCGCTACGTCGGCGACCACGCGTGGACCGGGCAGGACCAGGCGTCCGTGATCGCGGCCGGTCTGATCGCGGACGCGCAGGTCGAGGGCATCGGCCTGGACGTCGACGCCCCGGCGTCCGGGGTGCTGCGCGACCGGACCTACGCCGACCAGGACGACGCAACCGTCTATAGCCGGCTGCGGGAGCTGGCTGCCGTCCAGGGCGGCCCGGAGTGGACCGTCGATCTCGACTGGGCGTCGCCGACCCGGCAGGCGGTGGCCAAGGTCGTGCGCGTCCGGTCCCGGATCGGCGAGGCCGCCGCCACCCCGCACGCGGTGTTCGCGTCGGTCGGCAGCAGCGACGCCACCTACACCTACACGGAGGACTACAGCGACGGCCGCGGCGCCAACCACGTCGTGGCCACCTCGTCCGGTGAGGGCGAGTCACGACCGCAGTCGACACCCGCCGCTGATGTGCCGGCCGGCCGCGCCCGATGGGAGCGGCGCTGGTCACCCGGCAGCAGCATCACCGACCAGGCGGTGCTCGACGCACACGCCGTCGCCGAACTGGCGCTCCGCCGCGACGGGGCCACGACGATCCAGATCACCGCCCGCTGGGATCAGACACCACGGCTCAACGTCGACTGGCAACTCGGTGACGACGTCGGATGGGACCTACAAGGACATCGGCACCCCGGTGGTCTTGTCGGAACCGGCCGGGTCATCGGCTGGGAGCTCGACATCCAGGCCGGACTGATCCGGCCGATTCTTTGGCAGCCGGGAGGCACCCTGTGAGCGTCGGGGACGCGGCCCTGAGCCAAGGCGACGTGATGCGCCGCCTGCGGGACCTGGAACGGCAGATGCGAGAGCTGCAGGCCGGCCGCCGGCTGCAGGCCGCGACTATCGGCGCCGGTGGGATCGCGATCCGGGGCGGCAGTCTCCGCACCCTGGACGACCTGGGCCGGCTGGTCGCGCAGGTCGGCGAGTTGCCGGACGGCACGCACGGTGTGGCGGCGGTCGACCCGGCCACCGATGAGCTGGTGTCGCTGGCGACGCTCGCGTTCGGCGTACGCGCCGACCGGGAAGGCGGCGCGACCTCGGTTACCAGCACCTCCTACGCGCCGCCGGGTGACGCCGCCGGCCCGGAGGTGACCGTGCAGGTCGGCACCTCGACCAGGATGTTGGTGTTCGTGTCGGCGCGGATCAGCATCACCGACGACGGTGGCTTTCCGACCGCCACCGGCTACATGGGATTCCAGGTCGACGGGCCGGGCGGCTACTCGGCAACCCCAGGGGATGCCGCAGCGGCGACCTGGACGGGTGCGGAGTCGACCGGCGCGGTCAGCACCGTCGCGACCTTGCTCGGGCCGGGTGGACCGCTGGAACTACCGGAAGCCGGGGCCTACACCCTGTCGGCCCGGTACCGGGTCAACGGCGGCGAGGCGTCGGTGCAGAGCCGCACGCTGATCGCGCTGCCCTACTGATGGGAGGCACTGATGGGCTGGCGGAACGCGCGCTCCCTCGACGTCCTGGCCGACGAGATCGAGGCGGTAGCGCCCGGCACCACGGTGTGGACCATCGGCGACGAGGACCACCAAGAGGACTGGTCCGACCACAACCCCAACGAGTGCTGCGACGTGGTGTGCGCGGCCGACGTGCTCGACGACGCCGGCCTCGACCTGCAATGGCTGGCCGACACGATCACCCGGACCGATCCGCCCGCACTCAAGTACGTCATTTGGCGCGACCGGATTTGGCTGCCCGGCTACGGCTGGCAGCCCTACCGGGGCCAGTTCCACACGCACGTGCACGTGTCCGTCGGCTGGGGGCCGGACGGCAGGTCAACCGGACCGTACGACGACACCAGCCCATGGGGAGTAGACGAGGGAGACGACATGCTCGTACGGCAGGGACAGAAGAGCGAGATGGTCGCCTACTGGCAGCGCGTGGTGCGCGACTGCGGGCACGATCCCGGCCCGATCGACGGCGACTACGGACCCAAGACCGCGGCCGCCGTCAACGCCCACCGCGCCAAGCACAAGCAGTCGCCGGCGTCCAGCATCACGGGTTGGCAGGCGTGGCAGCTGCACACGGAGCTGGCCCGCAAGCACGGCGGCGGCGAGCGTGGCCCAGCCGGCCCGGCCGGTGCGACCGGACCGCAAGGACCCGCAGGGCCCCGGGGACCGCAGGGCGAACGCGGCGAACCGGGACCCGCCGGGCCGCCCGGCCGGACGCCGACCCGGATCGCCATCACCGGCGAGGTGACCGAGACCGCACCGGCGACCGGCACGTGATGCCCACCCCGCCGCGTCGCGGTGACGATCCACTCGCGGTCAAGATCACCGGCCGCGAAATCTACGACGCCGTGGTCCGGCTGACCGGCCGCGTCGACGTCCTGATCGAACAGCAGACTGCCGTGCGTGCCGACCTGGCCGACCACGAGGAGCGGATCCGGACGGTGGAGCGCCGCCTGTGGCCGCTGCCAACCGTGTCCGTCTTGATCGCCGTGGCCGCGCTGGCGGTGGGCCTGCTGCCCCGCCTCACCAGCTGACCGCGTACCACTGACCCGAGAGGATCCACCGTGACCCAGCCCACCCCCAACCCCGACAGCAGCGAGCCGTTGTGGTCGGTCGGCGGCATCACCGCCGCCGTCACCGCGTTCCTCAGCCTGGTCGTCGCGTTCGGCGTCGACCTGACTGCCGACCAGCAGACCGCGATCCTCGGCGTCGCAGCGGTGCTCGCGCCCCTCGCCGTCGCCCTGGTCGGCCGGAGCCGGGTGTTCTCCCCGGCCACCGTGGCCCAGATCCGCGACGGTGACCGGTGAGCACCATCGTGCGGACGCACACCCGCACCCACGTCGAGATCACGTTCGCCGACCCGCACCTGCAGTGCACCAAGTGCCGGGCCTGGGTGACGGCGTGGCACAACCCGGAGCGGTGCGGTCCCGGCTGCACCGAGCCGTTCGCCAACTCGCCGTGCGGCTGTGAGCGGGCCGGCGTCGACAGCATGTGCCCGTCGTGGGGGCCGGTCGACGGCTGCCGCTGCGATCCGGCCGACCACCCGGTGCCGCCCGGGGCGTGACCCCCGCCGGTAGCGTGTCCGGCATGGACACCACCACCAGCGACGCCGACCTGCCCCTCGTCTCCGGCGACATCCACAACACCCTCGACGGCCGCATCCTGGTCGACGGCCAGCAGCTCGCGCCGGGCCGCTACCGGTACGCCGGCGGGGTGCTCGAGGTCGCCGACACCGAGACCGACGAGGAGTACGCCCGGCGCATCGCCCGCGACGGCGACTGACCCACCAACGACAGCGCCCCCCGCAGCCAGGCCGGCTGCGGGGGGCGCTTCGTCGTGCCCGGGGTCAGTCGTCGACCAGGCCGACCGGCTTGCCCAGCGCCAGGCGCCGCACGATCCGGTAGTACTCGGCCACCAGTTCGGCGGCCGCCCGGTCACCCACCCCGGTCGCCCGGATGTGCGTCTGCGCCGCCCAGATCCCATCCAGCACCGGCACCCGGGCATGCAAGTCGGCCGCCGCCGACCGGTCCCCCTCGGCGACCCGGCCGGCGCACATTACCGTCTCTCGCCAGGCCGTGTCGTCGTCGGCGGCCTTGTCCAGGTAGGTGCGGGAAATCCCGGACAGGTCGGCGGCGGCGTTGCCACCGACCAGCGGCCCGGCGTCGCGGTCGAGCCGCATCAGCTCGCCGAGCTCGGCCATCGCCGCCGCACGCGCGGCCTTGGCTGCGCCGGCCCGCCGGCCGGCCGCGGCGAACGCGGCCGCCAGCCGGGCACGCTCGGCGAGCTGCTCTGGAGTCTGGGCGTCGATCCGGATCGGGTGCGGCTGGCGGCGGTAGACGCTCGGCCGCCGACCGACGGTCGGCCTCACCGGCTGGCGCCGATCGCCGCGCCGACCGCCATCGCGATGACGAGGATGAGGGCCAGGCGGGCGAGCCGCCATCCGGTCCGGCCGGCGCGCGGGTGTGGTCGGTGCACGATGTCCTCCCAGGGCTGGGAGGGCGCGACCCGGCGGGAGCTCCTCCTCAGCCGTCGGGCCGCGCCCCAGTGGGCGGGCCCGGCGGGAGCATTGTGGGTTACCGCCGGGCCCTGTCTGGGTGGGTGGCGGCCACGGGGGTAACCGCCACCCACCAGCAGGATGCGCATCACATCGGGTGACGGTCTACGCGCCGCGCGGTTACGCGGACGGTGCGGACAGGGCGCGGACACCTGCGGACGCCCTGGCCGCGAGCCGTTCGTCGCCGGTCGCGGCCGCCAGCGAGGCGGCCTCGGCGTACGCGGCCTCGGCGTCTCGGTGGGCGCCGACGTGCGCGTGCGCGTCGCCCAGTTCGCACAGATGCGCCCCGGACCACCCCGGCCGGCGCCGGTCCGGCGCGAGACCGGTAGCGAGCAGCTCAACCGCCCGGTCGGCGAAGCCGGCGTGTCCGGCGTCGGCGAGGTTGAGGTACACGATCCCGCGCTGAACCGCGAAGAACTCTTCGGTGTGGAAGTAGTTCCACGCCGGCGGCGGCCGCTCGCCCTGTCGGGCGGCGTGCTCGGCGGACCGATCGAGAACGCCCAGCACCACGCTCGGTTGGTGCCCGCTGGACGCCATGCCGCGCGCCTCCTGCCCGGCCGAGTAAGCCAGCTGACCGGGGTGGACGCCCGGCTGGTGCTGCGCGGCCTGAGACAGCGCGATCATCGCGCCGACCTGGCCCTGATGCTCGGCGGCGTAGCCACGGAAGCTCAGGATCGTGGCGGCGAGGTCGGTGTCTCCGGTCTCGGCGGTCCACGCGAGCCCGGCGGACCACGTGCGCTCAGCTCCGGCAGCGTCGCCCACGGCCGCGTGCAACCAGCCGACGAACTGCGCCCACTGGGCGGCGACGTCGACCAGGGCGTGCCGGTGAGAACCGGCCGCGTCGACGACCAGTCCGCTGATGACGTCGAGCTGCATCGCGGCCGCCGGCAGTACCGCGCCGGACCCGACGGCGTCGTCGAGTCGCCGCTGGGCCGCGAGGAGATCGGCCAGCGCGGTGATCCCGCCTGCGCTGATCTGGCTGGTGCGGCTCGCGTGGTGGAGCCGGGCGACCTGGTCGCCGTCGAGCACCGTGGCGGGCGTGTGGATCATCGCCGTGAGCCGGCCGCCGGCCTGGAGGGCGTCGTCGAGGCGGCCGAGCAGATCGGGGGGTGGCCGCCGGCGGCCGTGCTCGATGTCGTGCAGGTGGGACCGACTGCTGTAGACCCGCTTGGCGAGGTCCCGCAGGGACAGTCCGGCTTGCTCGCGCAGTGCCCGCAGGGTTGCGGGTAGGCGCGGATCGACGACGCGCATCGTGTGCTCCCCAGGTAGCGGTCTGGGCGGCGGCGTGCCGGTCCGCTACTCCCGGCGCGCCGCCATCGACGACTGTACCGGGTCCGGGCCAGACACTCAGTGATTCCAAGTTGACTCCGGGCCGGGGGTCTCGTTGACGGGGTTTGAGCGCCGTCGGTCGACGGCGGCCGACTGTCCGGATGGGACGGATGCACTATCTGCAATCGCGGTCGTCACGCGCCGCAGACCCCTCGCCCCTCGCCCCGCCGGATGATCACGGAGCGTGGAAGATCCACCGCGCAACCTTCCGCCAATCTCACTCTCGGTGGTGGCATAGCAGCATTACAAGATCGACACCAGCCTCACAGTGGATGATCTCGCGATCATCCACTCACCCACTGTCGCGGCCAGCAGTCCACGGAGTGGGATCAGGCCCTCAGCTCCGACCAGCTGAGTCACACAGGGGGACCGATGATCCAGCTCCCGGCCACCGCCGGACTCACCACGACCCGACTGACCACCACCGCCCGCGCTGCCGGCAGCGCCGCGGCACTCCTCGCCCTCACCGCCGGCGTGGCCGAGACCGTCCGCCACACCAGTGGTGTCGGGCCGGGCGCGCATCGGCTGCTGCTGACCGCCACGGTGGTGGCGGTCCTCGCGGCCATGTCGGCGGGGGTGACCGCCGGCATCCGCCGGCTGATCACCACCGCCACCACGGCGGTGCTGGCCGACCAGGCGCGGATCTCCGAGACGCTGCAGCAGCTGACCGCCGAGGTTGCCCGGCTCCGGAGCCTGCTGCGCGACCGAGACGAGCTGATCGCCGAGCAGACCCGCGCGGTCGCCGAGCTGGTCACCGCCGCGCAAGGCCTGGTCGACGCGGAGACCTCGGCGGCCGTGCAGCGCATCAACCTGCGGTTGCTCAACGGCGGACGACCTGGTCACGGGGGCAGGTGACCGTCCGTTGGTGGCGGTTACCTGTCTCCCACGGTTGTCGGTAACGTGCTGACCACGCCGGAGTGGCGGCGTACCACCCAGACCAACACACTGGTCGCCAACTTCAAAGTGGCCTCGACGGCGCGCCGGCTCGACCGGGAGAGCAACCGCTGGGTCGACGGCAACAGCCTGCGGGTCCGGGTGAACTGCTGGCGCAAGCTGGCCGAAGGAGTCTGCTCCTCGGTCATGCTCGGCGACCCGGTCGTCGTGGTCGGCCGGCTCTACACCCGCGACTGGGTCGACGGCGACGGCAACAACCGCCTGCAGTACGAGATGGAGGCCGTGGCGGTCGGCCATGACCTGGCCCGAGGACGGGGTCGGTTCACCCGCAACCGGCCGACGTTGGCGACCAGCGAGGTTGACGGGGACGACCCGGAGCGGCGGGTGCAGGGTGAGGTCACCGCCGAGGTGCCGGCCGACGAGGTGCCGGCGACCCGCAACGAGCTGTTCGACGGTGACGACGACCCGATGTTCCTGGAACCGTCAGTGCCGTCGCCGGTCGAAGGGGAACCGAACCGTCCGGGTGGCCGGCCGGTCACCCTCGCCGTGGACCTGCTCGCCGCCGAGGCGGCCGAGTCCGCCTCGGCTCAGGCCGGCACAGTCGCCGCTTCGACCGAGGACCCCGGAGCCGGCATCGCGACGACGGGCGGCGACTCCGGTCACCGCGACGAGCCATCGGACATGCTGATGGATACGCCGTCGTCGCGGTCGCCCGGCGGCGACGGGAATTCCGACGACCCGATCGGCGATCCGCTGCCGGCCGAGGAGCAGCCGGCTTCGTCCAGCCGGGCCCGGCGGTCGCGGAGCCGGACGGCGGTGCCGGTCTGACCCTGGCCGGCCCCATGCCGACGAGCGCGGTGGTACGGACCCGTCTGCCGTACCACCGCGCCGACGGTCGACCGACCGGTGACCGGTGACCGTCAGCCGACCCGTCACCCGTCACCCGTCACCCGCCACCGGCCACCGGCCACCGGCTCCACGTAGGCTGCCGGAGTGGCTACCAGCGCTGGCAGGGTCAACGCGTCGGCCGCCGCCGCCACGGTCGGCGGTCTGGTCGCCGGCTACGCCCTGGACACCCTGTTCGGCGACCCCCGCCGCTGGCATCCGGTCGCCGGGTACGGCCGGTTGGCCGGTGCCGCCGAGCGCCGGCTGTACCGGCCGACCCGTCGGGCCGGCGTCGCCTACACGGCCGTGGCCGTCGGGGGGCCGGTGATCGCCGCCGTGGCGGCGTCGGTGCTGACCCGACGACATCCGATCGCCCGGGCTGCTCTCGTCGCCGGCACCACCTGGGCGGTGCTCGGCGGGCGGACGCTGCGGACCGAGGCACAGGTGATGGCGCGGGCGCTGCACCGGGCAGACGTACCAGCGGCCCGACGCCGGCTCAACCATCTCTGCGGCCGGGACCCGGCCACGCTCGACGCGCCGGAGCTGGCCCGGGCGACCGTCGAGTCCGTCGCCGAGAACACCTCGGACGCCGTGGTCGCGCCGTTGTTCTGGGGGGCCGTCGCAGGTCTGCCCGGCCTGGTCGGCTACCGGGCGGCGAACACGTTGGACGCCATGGTCGGGCACCGGTCGTCGCGCTACGAACGGTTCGGCACGGCCGCGGCGCGACTCGACGACCTGCTGAACTTCGTGCCGTCGCGGCTCACCGGGCTGGCCGCCGTGTGGTGGTCGCCAGCGGTCAAGGGCGACCGGGCACGGGCCTGGCGGGTGTGGCGTCGGGACCGCGCCGACCATCCGAGCCCCAACGCCGGTCAGTGCGAGGCGGCGTTCGCCGGGGCGCTCGGGGTCCGGCTCGGTGGGCGCAACGTCTACTTCGGGCGTTCCGAGGTGCGTCCGTATCTTGGTGACGGTCCGCGCCCCTCACCTCGGCAGATCCGCCGGGCAGCGACGCTGTCCCGGCGGGTCGGCAACACCGCTGCGGCAGTGTCCGTGTTGGCGGCTCCCGTGGTGCAGCTGGCCGCCGCGCAGCTGACCGCGCAGGCGGTCAGAACCGCCGTGCGGGCCATCCGCCGCCGGTAGCGGTAGGACCAGGAGCGGAAGGGAGGCCGGGGTGCCGGGGAGTGCTGGCCCTGTCGGTGGTGGCCTACTGGTCGCCGGGACCACCTCCGACGCGGGCAAGAGCCTGCTCACCGCCGGAATCTGTCGATGGCTGAACCGGCGTGGGGTGCGGGTCGCGCCGTTCAAGGCACAGAACATGTCCAACAACTCGGCGGTGGTCGTCGGGTCGGACGGTCGGGGCGGCGAGATCGGACGGGCGCAAGCGGTGCAGGCAGCCGCTTGCGGGCTGGAGCCGCAGGTACGGTTCAATCCGGTCCTGCTCAAACCGGGCAGTGACCGGGCCAGCCAGGTCGTGCTGCTCGGGGAGGCGGTCGACACCGTCACCGCGACCAACTACCGCGCGATGCGCTCCCGCCTCGCCGACGCCGTGCACACCACCCTCGCCGAGCTGCGTGGCGAGTACGACGTGGTGATCTGTGAAGGAGCCGGCAGCCCAACCGAGATCAACCTGCGGGCTGGTGACTTCGTCAACCTCGGGCTGGCCCGGCATGCCGGGCTGCCGGCGATCGTCGTCGGTGACATCGACCGGGGTGGCGTCTTCGCCGCCATGTTCGGCACCGTAGCCCTGCTCAGCGCCGAGGACCAGGAACACATCGCCGGGTTCGTGATCAACAAATTTCGTGGTGATCAGGAGTTGCTGCGGCCCGGGGTCGACATGCTGCACCAGGTGACCGGCCGACCCACCTACGGGGTGTTGCCCTGGCAGCCCGATCTCTGGCTGGACGGTGAGGACTCGCTGGCGTACGGCCAGACGATCGGACGACCCACGGCGCCGCGCGGCCGCGACATCCTGCGGGTCGCGACGGTGCGACTACCCCGGATGTCCAACGCCACCGATCTCGAAGCGCTCGCTGCCGAGCCGGGCGTGCAGGTCCGGCTCACCGTCGACCCGACCGAGGTTGCCGCCGCCGACCTTGTCGTCCTGCCCGGCACAAAATCGACCGTGGACGATCTGGCCTGGTTGCGGGGGACCGGGCTGGCTGCGGCGGTGACCACGCACGCCAGCGCTGGCCGCCCGCTGCTCGGCATCTGCGGTGGTTTCCAGATGCTCGGCCGGGTGATCCACGACGAGGTGGAGAGCCGCCGGGGCACGGTACCGGGGCTTGGCCTATTGCCCGTCGAGATCACCTTCGCCGAGCACAAGACCGTGACCCGCAGCGCGGGGCGGGCCTACAGCGACGTCCCGGTGCGCGGCTACGAGATTCACCACGGGTACATCTCCCGGTCCGACGGGTCGATCTCGCCGCTGTTCACCGGCACCGGCACCGAGGTGGGCACCGGCACCGGCCCTGGCGCGACGGGCGGCACCGAGGGCGTACGGCTCGGTCCGGTGTGCGGCACCCACTGGCACGGTGCCTTCGAGTCCGACGAGTTCCGTCGCCGCTACCTCACCGACGTGGCCCGCCAGGCCGGCCGGCACGGCTTCACCGTCGCGCCGGACACCAGCTTCACGGCGCTGCGCCAACGCGGACTCGATCTACTCGGCGACCTGGTGGAGGAGCACCTGGACACCGCCGCGCTGTGGCGGCTGATCGAGTCCGGGCCGCCGGCCGGACTACCGTTCATCCCACCCGGAGCTCCCCGGTGACGCGGGGGATCTCGACCTTCGAGAGTCTGGCCCGGCGGGTGTACGCCGCCCCGGCCCGCCTCGGCCGGGTCCGGCTCGTCGTCGTCGACGGCCCGAGCGGCGCCGGCAAGTCCACCTTCGCCGACCGCCTGGCCACTGCCTGCGCGACGATCACGGCGACAGCGCCGGAGTCGGCCACGGAGCCGTTCAGCACCGCCGCCGACCCCGCCGTGGCGGTCGTGCACACCGACGACCTGCTGGATGGCTGGCGTGACCAGTTCACATTCTGGCCCCGGCTCAGCACCTGCGTGCTCGACCCGCTGCGGACCGGCCGGCCGGCCCGCTACCGACGATACGACTGGGCCGCCGGGCGGTTCGGCGACGGCTGGACCGTGATCGAGCCGCCCGCCGTACTCGTGATCGAAGGGGTGAGCGCGGCCCGCGCGGCGGTCCGGCCGGCCGCGACGCTGTCGGTCTATGTCACCGCACCAGAATCGGTGCGCCTGGCCCGGTCGCTCACCCGCGACGGGGCCGCGATACAGCCGACGCTCGACCGCTGGCGGCGGGCCGAGGAGCGGTTCATCTCCGCCGACGGTACGCCCGGTGCGGTCGACCTGCTCGTCGACGGCGCTGCTGAGCCCGAGTCCGGCCAGCTCCGGTCCGGCCAGCTGGCGTACGGGTGGATCCGGGACTGGCCGGACGTAGACGCCGGTGGCGCCGGTGGGGCACCATCGGCCGGGTAGGCCAGTCAGCCGATCCCGGGGAGCGTCCGCCATGACCGCAGACGACGACGGCACCACGCCCACGGCTGCGGCCAGCTGCGGTACGCCGGACGTCACCACCCCGCCGGACCGGCGGCGGATCACGTTGACCGGGATCAGCTCCCGTGCCTGGGAGCACCCGGCCGACCGGGGCGCATTGACCGCGCTCCGTGAGCTGCGTGGCTTCGACGACGTGGTCCGGACATTCTTCGGGATGTGGAACGAGCGGGCCTTCCGGCTCAGCTACCTGGCGTCGGTGATCCGGGTCGACCACCGCCAGTACCCCCGGGTGCACCGGTTGCTCGCCGAGGCGGCAACCGCGCTGGACGTGCCGGAGCTGCCGGAGCTGTTCGTGACCCAGTCCCCGGTGCTCGGTGCTCAGGCCATCGGCTTGGACAAACCGTTCATCGTGATCAACACCGCCTGCGTACAGCAGCTCGACGACGCCGAGCTGCGGACGCTGCTCGGCCACGAGCTGGGGCACGTCCGCAGCGGTCACGCCGTCTACCAGACGATTCTCACCATCCTGACCCGCTGGGCGGCGAACCTGAGTTGGCTGCCGGTCGGCGCGATCGCGCTGCGGGCGATCAGCGCAGCGATGCTGGAGTGGTGGCGCAAGGCGGAGCTGTCCGGCGACCGTGCCGGGCTGCTCGCCGGTCAGGACCCGGCGGCGGCGCAGCGGCTGCTGATGAAGCTGGCCGGCGGCGGCGACCTCAGCCAGATCGACACCGCCGCGTTCCTGGAGCAGGCCGCCGAGTACGACGGCGGCGGTGACCTGCGGGACAGCCTGCACAAGTTCCGGATGACCGCCTGGAGCACCCACCCGGTGCCGGTGGCGCGGGCTGCGGCACTGCGGCAGTGGATCGACTCCGGTGGGTACGCGCAGGTGCTGGCCGGTGACTACCCGCGCCGTGCCGACGACCCGACCGCTTCGGTGACCGATGAGATCAAGGCCGCCGCGCAGGCGTACCGCGAGGAGTTCGGCCGCAGCCAGGATCCGTTGGTCGGCCTGCTGCGTCGGCTGGGTTCCGGCGCGGCCGACGTCGGCGAGTGGGCCAGCGGCGCCGCCGGCCGCGCTCGGTCCTGGATGGGCGCGGCCAGCTCCACCGGCCGGCCGGGTGGTCGGCGGAGCTGACTTCAGGCCGGCCTGGTGGCCGGCGGGGCCGACCTGCCGCCGGTCAGCGCAGCGCGGCCAGCCGCCGCTCGATCACGTCGGGATCGAACCGCTCCGGGTCCAGGGGTGCCTGCCCGTCGTCGAGACCGAGCCAATCGCGTCGGTCTGCGTACTCCGGATGGGACGGGTCGGCCAGTACGTTGAGCAGATGGGCGTAGCCCAAGACGCCGCCGCAGTCCTCCGGCGGGGCAGCCCGCTCGCCTCCCGTACACCGGGGGTAGACCGCCGTCGGGTCGCGGTCGGTGACCGCCGCGACGGTGATCTCGTGGGTCCAGTCGTCGCCGAAGTCGTACCGGTAGGCAATCGTGTCGCCGACGGCCGGGGCGACCTGCTCCAGGGTGACCTTGCGCTCCGACTGGTGCCCGGTCCGGTCGCCGGGCGGTGCGAAATCGCCGTACGGCGTCTCGAACAGGTGCAGGTGGCTGTCGTCCCAGTCGAACGCCGACTGGATCACGTGGTGCAGGTCCTCCAGCGGAGTATCACCCACGACCTCCAACTGCCGCCGGACCGGCGGCTCGCTGTCGGCCAGCACCACGTCGACCCGGTAGATCGGCGCCGGTCCCTGTGACTTCTTCCGTTTGGCCGGCAGCTTGCGCGTCGGTGCCGGCCGGACCGGCCCGGGACGGCGCTGCGCGGGGAACCCGCCGCCGTCCAGCAGGCCGGGGAGCAGGTCCGCCAGGTCGTCGGGACCGGCGTCATGGTGCGGGGCCGGCGGCCGGTCCGACTCCGGCATGGTGGCCAGCCGGGCGTCCAGCAGGGTGGCCAGCACCGGGTACGGCGGCCCCTCGTCGTCGTCGAGCTCCGGTTCGTCGTCGAGTTCGGCGTCGGCCTCGTCGTGCACGCTGCGGGCGTCCAACGCCTGCTCGACGTGCCACCGCAGGTCGGCCGGGTCGAGTCGGGTCCGGGTGGTGCCTTGATCCCGGGTCAGTTCGTCCAGGGCCGCCGGCAGCTGGTCACCGTCCAACAGCAGGATGTCCTGGGCGGCAGCGCAGTCGGCGTGATCGACGATCACCATCATGGCGTGCCTACGGCCGGCCCGTCGGAAGGCGACGGTGAAGACCGAGTCGGTCCCGTCGGGGCTGTCGATCCGCCAGCAGTCGTCCACCGTCACCTCGGCGGCGACCTCGTCGGCCCACTTCGGCCACGGTACGCCTGTCCCGGCGATGGTCGCCGCCGCGGCCCTGGCAGCCTCGGCGGCGGGCGGTGGCGACACCGCGGCGATCGCGGTCAGCAGGGCCACCGCCTCGGGGCCGCCTCGGTCGGCGAGCTGCGGGATGAGCCCGTCGCGCAGCGGGCGGACGCCGTCGGGGTCGGGTTCGTCGCCGACCATCGCGACGAACATCGCGCCGGTGAGTTCGGCGGCGATCGGGTCATCGTCGTCGACCAGGGCGGCGGCGCCGCTCAGCAGGGTGCCGATGACATCGCCGGGTGCCTCACTGCAGCCGGGGCAGTCGCACGGTTCGGGGTTGTCGGTGCCGTCCATCGCGCCAGTGTGCCCGTTCGCTTGCGGCGGCGCGAGGCGAGCCCCCGGCGTGTCGTCGGGTGAGCACCGGACGGCCCCTACCATCGTCGGATGACGACTGCCATTCCCACCGCCGCCGACCTGCGGTCCGCCATCGCCCGGGAGCTGCCCGGGGTCCGCGCCGACCTGGAGCGGCTGATCCGCATCCCCGGTATCGCCTTCGACGGGTTCGACCACAGCCAGGTGGAGCGGTCCGCCGCGGCGGTCGCCGAGCTGGCCCGGGGCTGCGGGCTGGACGTGCAGGTGGTCCGGGCCGGCGGGCAGCCCGCAGTGCTCGGCCGCCGGCCGGCGCCGCCCGGCGTCCCGACGGTGCTGCTGTATGCCCACCACGACGTGCAGCCAATCGGCGATCCGGCGCTGTGGTCCAGTGACCCGTTCGAGCCGGTGGAGCGGGACGGTCGGCTGTACGGGCGGGGCGCCGCCGACGACAAGGCCGGAGTCATGGCGCACATCGCCGCGTTGCGGGCGTTCGGCGACGCGTTGCCGGTCGGCGTGGTGCTCTTCGTCGAGGGGGAGGAGGAGTACGGCAGCGAGTCGCTGTCCCGACTGCTCGACGCCCACCGCGACGAGCTCGCCGCCGACGTGATCGTGATCGCCGACTCGGCGAACTGGGAGATCGGCGTACCGGCGTTGACCACGTCGCTGCGTGGTCTGGTCAACTGTTTCGTCGAGGTCCGCACCCTCGAGCAGGCGGTGCACAGTGGCATGTTCGGCGGTCCGGTGCCGGACGCGCTGACCGCGCTCTGCCGGCTGCTGGCCACCCTGCACGACGAGGCCGGCGATGTGGCGGTGCCGGGCCTGGTCGGCCGGACGGGCTCCGCCGTGGATCTGCCGGAGCAGCGGATGCGGGACGAGGCCGGCATGGTCGACGGGGTGGGCTTCACCGGCACCGGCGCGTTGACCGACCGGCTGTGGACCAAGCCAGCGCTGGCCGTGCTCGGTATCGACGCCCCGGCCACCGACTGTGCCCCCAATGCCCTGGTGCCGGCGGCGCGGGCCAAGCTGAGTCTGCGGTTGGCCCCGGGCGATGATCCGTCGGCGGCGTACGCGGCGTTGACCGCACATCTGCGGGCAAAGGCCCCGTGGGGCGCGCGGGTCGAGGTGAGCCTGGAAAGTGACGGCGACGCCTGTGTGATTGACGCGACTGGTCCGTACTTCGACGCGGCCCGCGCGGCGTTCGCCGCGGCGTGGGACGGCGTGGCGCCAGTGGACGTCGGCGTCGGCGGTTCGATTCCGTTCATCGCCACGTTCCAGGAGATGTTTCCGGACGCGGCGATCCTGGTGACCGGGGTGGAGGACCCGTACACCGCCGCCCACGGGCCGAACGAGAGCCTGCATCTGGGCGAGTTCGCCCGGGTCTGCCTGGCCGAGGCGCTCCTGCTCGCGGCGGTGGCGGATCCGGCGATTCAGCTGCGCGGGCTTCCGCCGGTACGCTAGTGTTTCGAACATGAGTACGAACGAGGTGATTGCGCGGCTCGACGCCGCGGTCAGTGCTCTGCGGGGCGTCAGCGTCTCCGCTTGGTCCGAGGAGTCGCTGCGCGCCCAGCTCGGCGAGGTCTCGGTCGCCCTCTGCGCCATTGATTCCGCGTTGACCCGGGTGGCCGACGAGGTGCGTGCCCACGGTCTGCGGGTCGAGGAGCCGGTCACGGCTGGCGTCTCAAGCGGGCCGTGACCTGGTCTGTCGGTCGGCCGTGACCTGGGTCCCGGCCGACCGACGGAGGGTCAGGGCCGACGGACGTCGGTCTCAGGCCAGCGGAGTGTGGTCGGCCGGCACGCGCTCGGCGGCCGGTGGCGGCCCCGGCGGGCTGCCGGTGCCGAACGGGCGCCCGCCGAGCCTGTCGCGTCCGTGCGGGGTCAGCCAGTTGGTCAGGTCCGGACCGGCCGGTACCACCCCGGTCGGGTTGATGTCCCGGTGGACCTCGTAGTAGTGCCGTTTGATGTGGTCGAAGTCGATGGTGTCCCCGAACCCCGGCGTTTGGAACAGATCCCGGGCGTACGCCCAGAGCACCGGCATCTCAGTCAGCTTCTGCCGGTTGCACTTGAAGTGTCCATGGTAGACGGGGTCGAAGCGCACCAGCGTGGTGAACAGTCGTACGTCGGCTTCGGTGATAGTGTCGCCGACCAGGTAACGCTGGTTCTCCAGTCGCGTGGAGAGCCAGTCGAGCCGGTCGAACAACCGTCGGTACGCCGCTTCGTAGGCCTGCTGGCTGCCGGCGAACCCGCATCGGTAGACCCCGTTGTTCACGTCGGCGAAGACCACTGAGTTGACCTCGTCGATCTCGTCGCGCAGCGGCTCCGGGTAGAGCTGCGGCGCGCCGCTGCGGTGGTACGCGGTCCACTCGGTGGACAGGTCGATGGTCATCTGGGCGTAGTCGTTGGTCACCACCTGCCCGGTCGGCACGTCGACGAACGCCGGCACGGTGATGCCCCGATCGTAGCCGGGGAACCGGGCGAAGTAGGCGTCCTGCAGCCGTTCGACACCGAGTACCGGATCGCGTCCGTCCGGGTCGAGGTCAAAGGTCCAGCTGCGCTTGTCGTGGGTGGGCCCGGCCACGCCCATCGACAGAGCCTGTTCCAGACCGAGCAGCCGGCGGACGATGATCGCCCGGTTTGCCCACGGGCACGCCCGGCTGACCACCAACCGGTATCGATCCGGCTCCACCGGATATCCGTCGCGCCCGTCGGCGGTGATCCGGGTCGCGATGTACCGCTGATCGCGGGTGAACTCACCGCCGGGGTTGACGTAGCTGCCGTCTGCCGTCTTCGCCATGTCTGCACCGTACCCATTCGACGCGCGCCGCACCTGGTCCGGACGCAGTCGGGTCGACAGCGGCAGCCTCCTGTGCGGTATCGGTCGTGCCGGTGGCTTCGGTGGACGTCGGACGGGGATTGGTAGTCTGCTCAGCCAGTTATCGCCCGGCGACGTGCACCCTGGCTCATCGTCGTGCAACTCTCCGGTGGGCGTTGACCCACCTGAAATCACCCGGAGGCAGGGCATGGCTTCACTCGACACGGCACTCAAGGACGCGATGAGCATCGAGGGTGCCATCGGTGCCGCGCTGGTCGATTATTCCAGCGGCATGACACTCGGTACCGCCGGTGGATCCGCTGAGATGGATCTCGCGGTGGCTGCGGCAGGGAACACGGACGTGGTCCGGGCCAAGATGCGCACCCTGGAGATGTTGAAGATCGCTGACGGCATCGAGGACATTCTCATCACGCTGGACACCCAGTACCACCTCATCCGCCCGGTCTCCTCCCGGTCCGGTCAAGGCCTGTTCTTCTACCTGGCGCTGAACCGTTCCCGGTCGAACCTGGCCCTGGCCCGGCACCACCTGCGACAGGTCGAGGCCTCGCTCGAGCTCTGACCGGGTCGGTAGGAGTTTTGTCTGCTCGCCGGGGCGGGCAGCCGGGTGCGCTCGGTAGCCCTTCCTGGCGAGGACGCTACCCGGGGTGGAACGACGACAGTCGCGCCGTACCGTCGAACGGAGATCAGTCATGTCTGGAACCATCGGCGGCGTTCCGTCGTCTCCGGATCCGGCGTCCGCTGAACTTGCCTCGCTGAAACACGGCGTCACCGGCGTGATCGGCTCGGTGATCGCCGGTGTCGACGGGCTGTTGCTGCTGCACGATCTGACCGACGGGACAGAGCCGCACGACCTGGCGGCGCTCGCGGCGGCGACCTTCGGACTTGGCCGGCAGACCGGCCTCGCGCTGCGGCAGGGCCCGTTCCGGGAGTCCACCGTCCGTAGTCACAAGGGCTATTTCTCGGTGTACGCGATCAACGACACGGCGTTGCTCGCGGTACTCGGCGCCGACGGGCTGAACGTCGCCCGGCTGCACATTGAGGCGCGCGGGGTGGCCGGCCGGTTGACCACGATGCTCGACGAGCACCTGGCAAATCAGGTACGGCTCTGAGAAAACGTCAACCTCGGGTTGACGCCAGACATGCGTCAACCTAAGGTTGACGCATGTCCGAATACCTGCCGCTCGGCACTCCGGTCCGCCTCGACGACCTGATCGCCGGGATCAAACGAGCCAGTGACGACCGACTCGCCCAGCTCAGCAACGCCGTCGTCGTCGGCGACCACCTCGGCGAACTCGCCGATCACCTGATCGGCCACTTCGTCGATCAGGCCCGCCGGTCCGGCGCGTCATGGACCGACATCGGGCGCAGCATCGGGGTCAGCAAACAGGCCGCGCAGAAGCGGTTCGTACCGAAGACCCCGGAGGAACCCAACGACCTCGACCCACAGCAGGGTTTCAGCCGATTCACTCCGCAGGCCCGCAACGTGGTGGTCGCCGCCCAGCACGAGGCCCGCCGGGCCGGCAACGACGAGATCACCACCGGGCACCTCGTCCTGGCCCTACTGGCCGACCTGGACAGCCTCGCCGCCCGGGTTCTGGCCGATCAGGTGGGCGACCTGGACCGGATTCGTCAGGTGGCGGCGACGGCCCTGCCGCCGGCGGTCGACCACGTTCCGGAGCTCGTCCCGTTCGACGCCCAGGTGCGCAAGGTGCTGGAGCTGACCTTCCGCGAGGCGCTACGGTTCGACGACCGGATGGTCGGGACGGCCCACATCCTGCTCGCCCTGCTGGAGTACGCCGCCGGGGTCGGCCCGCTGGCCGATCTGGGAGTCACCAAACCCGACGTCGAGACGTACCTCCGCTCTGCGGCCTCCCGGGAGGACCTGCCGGCGGCCTGATCGACCGTCAGCCGTCGGTCTCGGCGGCAGGCGGTTGGCGGTTGGCGGGCAACTTCCGGGTGTCCCGCAGCTGAAGGTACGGCTCGCGGCCGTCCGGATGCCCGGCCGCGATCGCCCGGCCCCGCTCCAGTTCGGCGTCCAACTCGCCGCCGAGCAGGATCGCGATGTTGGTCAGCCACAACCAGACGAGGAAGACGATCACGCTGGCGATGGCACCGTAGGTCTCGTTGTACGACCCGAAGTTGGCGACGTAGAACGCGAAGCCGGCGGAGACCAGCAGCCAGAGCAGCACCGCCAGGACGCTGCCCGGGCTCACCCACCGGAACCCGCCCTGTCGGGCGTTCGGCGTGGCCCAGTACAGGATCGAGAACATCAGGCTGACCAGAACCACCAGCACCGGCCACTTGGCGATGTCCCAGGCGGCGACCGCCTCCGGCCCGACGCCCAGCAGTTCCCCGGTCCGGGCGGCCAACTCCCCGGTGAAGACCACGATCAGCGCGCTGGCGATCAGCATCAGCCCGATGACTGCGGTGACGCCCAGCCGGATCGGCAACGTCTTCCAGATCGGGCGACCTTCCGGCACGTCGTAGATGGCGTTCGCGGCCCGCATGAAGGCCCCGATGTAGCTGGACGCCGACCAGAAGGCGGCGAGTAGACCGACGACGGCCACCAGGCCGGCCGTATCGGAGTTTTCCCGGACCTGGGCGATCGACTGGTCGAGAAAGCCGCCGATCTCGCCGGGCGCGAGACCACCGATCACACCCTGGACGTCATCGGTAGCGCCGCCGCCGAGCAGCCCGAGCACCGACACCAGCACCAACAGACCAGGAAAGATCGACAGTACGCCGTAGTAAGTGAGCCCGGCCGCCAGGTCGGGCACCGCGTCGGCGGTGACCTCGCGGACCGTACGCCGAGCGGCCGCCCACAGCGACGCAGTTGACAGCCGGGCAGGACTGGCCGGCCCGTCGTCCGGCCCCACCGGCGGCTGGCCGGGATCGTCCGGGTCACGGCGGTTGGTCGCCGGCCCGTCCCGGTCCGGCTGAGTCCCTGTGGTACCCGCTGTCGACATCGTGGCGACCTCCGATCGGTACGGTACGAGGATCCTGCCCAACCGCCGTCCCGGCCAATCCTCGGGCGCCGGCCTGCGCCGGACGGGCCAATCGACTTCCAGGGCACGCCCTGGTATGCCAATTCGGGTCGGACATGTACCCGGGGCCGGATGCGACGATGAACGTCGGCCGTCGGCAGCCGGTTGTCGCCGACCGCATCTCAAGGGGCGCTGCAGTACCTGGCGGCACACTTCTGGGCGCGTGACATACACGACGGAAGGAATCCGGATGACACTTCGTGCCACGATCGTCGGTGCCGGGCTCGCCGGATCGCTGACCGCAGTCGCGTTGGCCCGTTCCGGCATCGGAACCTCCGTCTACGAGGCGTACCTCGATCCAGCCGGGACGACCGGAGGCTTTCTCAACCTGACCGCCAACGCGCTTGGAGCGCTGCAATCGGTCGGCTGTCTGGAGCAGATACAGGCACGCGGGATCGTGGTGAACCGGCTGTGCCTGTGGAACAGCGAAGGCCGGCTGCTGGGTCGACTGTCCCGGGCCCATCGCCTGGCCAACCGGCCGATGAATTTGTCGATCATGCGTGGCGACCTGGTGTCCGTACTTCGCGACGAAGCGGTCCGGGCCGGAGCGGAGGTCCATACCGGCCGCTGGCTGGCCGGTGCCACCAGCAGCACTGGTGGAGTGACCGCGCAGTTCATCGACGGGGCCCGGGTGGAGTGCGACGTGCTCGTCGGTGCCGATGGGACGCATTCGCGGGTGCGCCGGGTGATCAGCAACGCGGCGCCACCGCCCGAGTACGGCGGACACTGCGCGATCGACGGGGTGACTCGGCTGCCGGGCATCGCGGCCGGGACGTTGCATCTGGTGGTCAGCCGACAGGGCTGCTTCCAGTACACCGCCAAGCCGGACGGCACCGTCTGGTGGAACGCGCTGGTGCCCACCGGCGACCTTGACCCGGCGGAACTGGCCGGCATCAGCGAGCAGGGCTGGCGGAGCCGGCTGTCCGCGCAGTACGGCCAGGGCGACACCCCGTGCGCCACACTGATCGCGCAGTGCACCGCGCTGGGCCGCCCGGTGCCGCTCCACCTGCCGCAGCGGTTGGCGCACTGGCGGCGGGGCCGGATGGTGGTGCTCGGTGACGCCGCCCACCCCGTCGGGTACGGGCTCGGTGCCGGTCTCGCCCTGGAGGACGCCGTGGTGCTCGGTCGCTGTCTGCGCGACATCGACGATGTGCCGGTGGCGCTGACCGCGTACGAATCGATGCGTCGGTCCCGGACGGAGCGGGCGCTGCGCGCCGGCACGCGGTACGGCCGGTTCCGCAATCTGCCCGGCCGCGGCTGGCTCGACGTCGCTCTCGCTCCGCTCTACCGCCGGTACTTCTGGGGTGGGGCATCCTCCTGGCTGCTGGCGTACGACGTGGAGTGGCACCGCCAGGTCCGCGTCTGACCAGCGTCGGTCCGACCGGTGTCGGTGGTCGGATCACTGTCCGACTGACCACCGTCGGGTGGCCGCAACGACCGATACGGGCCGCCGCCCGTTCGGCGTCGATCGAACCGTTTGGTCTCGATCGACGCTGGACGATCAGCTGGCGGATTCTCTGGACGTCGCGTGGTTGAATTGCCAGCATGAGCGCCGTTGCGGAGGCGAAGGTCTTTCCTGGACGGGAATTCTGGCTCCGTCGACGCGGTATCCAGGTACGCCTGTTCGCCCTGTCCTGCCTGGCGTTTCTCGCCTTTCCGTTGAGCGTCGTGCATGACCGCAACCAGGCACTCTACGTAGGACTTGCACTGTTCGTGCTCGGGTACGCCCGGGTGGTCGTCCACAACACTCCCCAGTTGCACACCAACCGTGCGCCGGTGACGGTCGCCGTGACGTTGATCTGTGGCCTGGCGATGGTGCCACAACTGCGCTACGACTGGCTGTCCGGGCTGGCCTTCTTCAGCCTGGTGATGCTACTGATCAACTGCCCGTTACGGTGGTGGCCGGCGCTGGTGGTCGGCCACACCGTGGTCTTCGTGGCCATCGCGGTGGGCCTGCTGCGGGTCAGCGCCGACTCGGTCGTGATCCTGATCCTGTTGATCGCCATCACCAGCGGCGTGCAGGTGGCAATCTACAACCAGATCGACACCTCGATGCAGTTGTTGCAGGCGCGGGCCGAGCTGACCCAGTTGGCGGTGGCCCGGGAACGCCTCCGGATCGCCCGTGACCTGCATGACATCCTCGGCCAGCGGCTGTCCGCGGTGACCCTCAAGGCCGATCTCGCCGCCCGGATGGTGGACTCGGCGCCGGACCGGGCGGTGACCGAGATGGCCGAGGTGGCCGAGGTGGCGCGGGACGCGCTGGCCGAGGTACGGGCAGCTGTCTCCGGTTACCGGAAAGTCTCGCTGGCGGTGGAGGCACAGTCCGCCGAGGCGTTGCTGCAGGCGTCGGGTGTCGTGGTCAGTGTCCGTGGCACCCTCGACGAACTGCCGGAGCCGATCGAGGAGTGCGCGGCCTGGCTGATCCGGGAGGCCGCCACGAACATCGTCCGGCACGCCCACGCGCGTCGCTGTGCGATCGCGGTGACCCGCCGCGAGGGACGGTTCATCCTGGAGGTGCACGACGACGGGGTGGGCGCGGGGCTGACCTGCGCGCCGCCGTCCGGTACCGGGCTGACCGGCCTGGCCGAACGGGTGCAGCTCATCGGCGGGGACCTGTGCGTCGGTCCCCGCGACGGCTGGTTCGTGCTGCGTGCCGAGCTGCCACAGACCGTGGCGCCGATGGTCCGGGGCTGACCGGCTCCGCCCCGGCCGGAGGCGGTGGGTACTCGCGTCGGCCGGTCCTGATGGTCAATCGGGCCTGACGGTTACTCTGCTACCCGGGTTCGGGTCGTCCACTGGAAGACCACGGCCGTTCCGTGGTCGACGCCGGTGACGAGTTCGCGCTCGAAGTGCTCATAGCCGCCGAGCCATGGAATCTTGATTTTCCGCTGTCCGGGAGTCACCAGCCGGCGGCGCTGCTCAGCGGTGAGACTCGCCGGACCGCCGTGCAGGACGGCCGTCACCATCGCGGGGTCCACTCCGGCCGGGTGGACCGGGTTGGGGTGGTCGGACATCGGCACCTCCGGATTTCTGCGAGTCACCTGCCGGCCGATCGCTACCTGGCGTCCGACCCGGCTGCGGTGGTCCGTGGCTGTTGCTGTGACGCTAACGATCGGCGCTAGAGAAGCCCTTGAGCAGCGTGGGAGCAGCGCCGGCACCGGTGGCACCGGCTGGCGGCGGCCGGATCAACCGGTGCTCAAGGGCGGCGCAGCACGCTCGACGCATGACGATTGGACCAGGACCTGCTCAGGTGACGGGTACGGCGACGTCGCGGGTGAGCGCGACGCGTCCCGAGGAGATTGAGATCGCGTACCAGCGTCTCGGTGACCCGCAGGGTGACCCGTTGCTGCTCATCATGGGCCTCGGCATGCAAATGATCATGTGGCACGACGACTTCTGCTCGGCGCTGACCGAGCGGGGCTTCGCCGTGGCCAGATTCGACCACCGCGACGTCGGCGCTTCCACCCATCTGCACGCCGACGGGCGACCGACCATCCTGCGGATGATGCTTCGACCGGGTGCCGCGACGTACCGCCTCGAGGACATGGCGGGCGACGCGCTCGCCGTGCTCGACGCGCTCGGCTGGCAGCGGGCGCACGTGGTGGGCATCTCCCTCGGCGCGATGGTCGCCCAGCAGTTGGCGATCGAACATCCGGACCGGCTGCTCAGCCTCACGTCGATCGCCGCGACCGCGACACCCCGGATCGGCCGGCTTTCGATGCGTACCGCGATGAAGCTGCAGCGGATGCAGGACCAGCCAGTCACCGACCGCGACGACGCTGGTCAACTGATGGTGGACCTGTACGAGTTCATCGGTTCGCCCGGCTATGACATGGACGTGGACTGGCTGCGCGAAATGGGCCGGCGGGCCTTCGACCGCGGCTACGACCAGGCCGGGCGGCTACGGCACGAGGCGGCTCTGATGGCGTCCCGGGACCGTCGGGCCGGCCTGGCAAAGCTGCGCATCCCGGCGTTGGTGGTGCACGGCGAGGTGGACCGGATATGGCGGCTGCCCGGCGGCGAGGCGACGGCAGCGGCGATTCCCGGTGCCCAGCTCGTTACCTATCCAGGACTCGGGCACGGCATCCTGCCCCGCGATCTGTGGAATGACGTGATCGACCACATTCGCCAGCTGGTCCCGGCCTGACTCGGCCTGGTCCCGGCCTGACTCGGCCTGACCCGGCCTGGACCGGCAGCCGACGAACACCCGGCCGTGCGGCCGCGACCGTCGCCGCCGGTGGTGTGGTGCCACGCCGTGGCACCACACCACCGGCGTGGTCGTCAGGGTCCGGCGGCGAGATCGGCCCGGGCCGCCTCAATCAGGTCGTCGAGGGAGAGCGAGGTCAGGTCAGCGATGTCCACCGCCGACTCCACCGGCGGCGCGGGTGCTTCCGGAACCGCCGACTCCGGCCGCGCGGGTTCTGCCAGCTCCGCTGGCCCCGGTGCGCCGCCCGGCTGGTTCGCCGCCGGGAGCCGGCTGTCCACGAAGGCGGTCATTGCCCGCACCGTCGGGTGGTCCAGCGCGGCGGTCGCCGGCAACTCGACGTCGAGCGCGTGTGACAGCCGGGCACGCAGGTCGATCGCCATGATCGAATCGAGGCCCAGCTCGGCGAAGCCGCGACTGTCGTCGATCCGTCCGGTGTCGCCGATCGTCTCACCCACCAGGTCCGCGATCGCCGAACGCAGCCGATCCTGCCGGTCCGGGCCGGCCAGCCCGAGCAGCATGCCGCGCAGCCAACCCGCCGGCCGGCCGGCCTCCACCGGTTGGTCCGTGGGCCGGTCGCCCGCCGACCGGTCGTGGACCGTAGCGGAGGCGTTGGCGACCAGCTCGCGGACCAGCGCAGCCCGGGGGTGCCCGGCGGCCCGCCCGGCGTACCGGGCCAGGTCCGCGGCGATCGCGACCAGCCGGGTGCGCTGCGCGCCGAGCGCGGCGGCCAGCAGCGGTGCCGCTTCCGCGTCGGTGAGGGCACGCACGCCCAGTTGCCCGGCAGCCCGTCGGACCGCGTCCGTCGCAGCCAGGCCGCTGCCGCCCGCCGGTTCCCAGGGGCCCCAGTTGACACTGACCGCCGGTACGCCGTCGGCGCGCAGCGCCGTCGCCAGCCCGTCCAGATAACCGTTGGCGGCCGCGTAGTTCACCTGACCGGCAGACCCGAACACACTCGACACCGACGAGAAGAGCACGAAGGCGGTCAGGTCAAGGCCGCGTACCGCGTCGGCCAGTGCCCGTGCACCGCCCACCTTGCCGGCAAAGACCTTCTCGTACGCCGGCCAAGGCAGCGTCGCGAAAGCGCCGTCGTCGGTCGTGCCGGCCAGGTGCAGGACGGCCTGCAGCGGACCGAGCCGGCCCGCCGCGGCGACGGCCGTGGCACAGCCGGCCGGATCGGCGACATCCGCAGCGACGACCTCGACCCGTACCCCCCGGGCGACCAGCTCGTCGATGGCGGCCCGGGCATCGGCACCCGGGGCCGACCGGCCGACCAGAGTGACCGTCCGGGTGCCACCGTCGGCCAGGATTCGCGCGACGCTCAACCCCAGCGCGCCCAGACCGCCACTGATCAGGACACCGTCCGGCCAACTCGACACCGGACCGGGTTCGACGGCGGCCAGCCGGGGCACCTCGACCCCGTCAGAGTGCAGCCGCAGCCGGGGCTCGGTGACGCCACCGGCCAGCACCGCGTCGAGCTGTCGGCTCAGCCGGGCCGCTGCCGGCGGGGCCGGCTCGACCAGGTCGACCCGCAGCAGCCGCCGCTGCGACTCCTCCGCTTCGACGGCGGCCAGCATTCCCCAGAGCGCCTCCCGGTCGGGTGCGGCATTGTCGTCGGCCGGGCAAACCACCACGTACGGCGTGGACGTGGACCGGCCCCGTAGCGACTCGCCGAGCGCGAGCACCGGAGCGGGCACCGGCCCGGCGGCGTCGCCGGTCGGGTCCGTGCCGGTCGGGTCCGTGCCGGTCGGGTCCGTGCCGGGACCGGCCAGGGCCAGGAATCTGAGGTCGACCACGAGGTCCGCCCCGGAGGTGGGTCCGGACCGGGCGACGTCCACCGGGTGTCCGAGGTCGCGTAGCCCAGCCGCCAGCGCCTCGGCGAAGTCGGTCGCCGGGCCAACCAGCAGCACCGACCGGGACCCGCCCGGCCGGGCTGCACCCGCCGGTGTGGTCGTGTCGCGCCCGCCGGCACCCGCCAGGTCGGTGTCCGGGATTCGGCCGTCGTCGGCCGGCTGCCACCGCACCGTGTAGAGGCCCGCCGGGTCATCGCGCAGGCTCCGGCGTAGCAGCTCCCGGGGCGCGTGCCGGACCCGGAAGTCGTCGACCGCGAGCAGCGTCGCCCCGTCCGGCGTGGCCAGCCGCAGATCGGCGGCGGTGACCCGGCTGCGGCCACGGGGCAGCGGCTCGGCGTCGCGGACCCGGACCCGTCCCCACAGCTCCCCGTCGATCCGGTCCCGGGCCGGGAACTCCAGTCGGGCCGCGGCGAACGGGATGGCCAGCGCGGGAGCCTCCTCGGCGACCTCGTCGACGAGGAAACCGGCAATGCTCTGAAAACAGGAGTCGATCAGCCCCGGATACAGCTGGTAGTCCGTCGGGTCGTCGGGCAGCGGCGGCTGAACGTAGCGGACCAGCGCCTCGTCCCGGCCCAGCCAGATGTCAGCGATCCACCGGAACGACGGACCGAGGGTGTAGCCGAGGTCGCGGAAGTACGCGTAGAACTGTGCGCCGGTGACGTGCCGCTGTGCCGAGGCGATGAAGGCCGCCCGGTCGGCAGCTGGGTCCGGTGGCGTCAGGTCCGCCACCGCAGGATTCGGTGCCGCCGGGCCTGTCGTCGTCGCCGTAGGCCGTACCCGGGCCGCCAGATGCTCCTGCCAGAGGTCCCGGTCGGCGTCGACCAGACTGCTCACCGCGAGCCGGCCGCCGGCCCGGTCGACGGTCAGCTGGACGTCGTACCGTTCCTGCTCGGTGATCACCAGCGCCCGGGGGCAGACCAGATCGGTCAGCGTCACCGGGCTGCCGTCCGGTGCCAACGCCTGCACCAGGGTGGCCAGATGTGACGCGGCTGGAGTGACCACCGTGCCGTAGAGCCGGTGATCGGTCAGGTAGGCGGGGAACGCGGCGCTGCGGCTGAACTCGAAGACACGACCACGGAACGCCGGCGAACGCAGTTCCCGCCCGACATGCGACTGGGTCGGCTGCCCGGTCGGCGCTGCCGGCGGCCGTCCCGTCGTCGACCCGTCCACCGTAGCCGTAGCCGTAGCCGTAGCCGACGATGACGGCGACGGGTCGGCCAGCGGTGTCCAGTACCGGGTGTTGGCGAACGGGTACCGCGCTGCCCGCTGCCCGGCCGATCGTGGTCGCGGCGGCTGTACCGCCGCCCACCGGACCGGCTGTCCGGCGAGGTAGAGGCTGCGCACGGCGTCCAGCAGCGTGGCCCGGTCGGCGGCGCCCCGCCGTAGCGAAGTCACCACCCCGCCGTCCGGTGCCGACCCTCCTGCGGTGACCAGACCGGCCAGCGTACGTCCCGGCCCGATCTCCAGGAAGACGTCGATGCCCAGCTGGCGCAGCTGGCCGATGCCGTCGTGGAAGCGGACCGGCTGACGTACGTGCCGGCACCAGTAGTCGCCGAGGTAGGTGTCCGGCCCGGCGAGCTGCCCGGTCAGGTTCGCCACGATCGGCAGCGCCGGCGGGCGGCTCGGCAGCGACGCCAGGGCCTGCCCGAAGTCGGGGAGCATCGGCTCCATCAGCCTGCTGTGGAACGCGTGCGACACCACCAGCTGCTGGCAACGGACCCCCTCGGCCCGGCGGCCGGCGGCAAAGTCGGCGATCTCCTCGGCGACTCCGGCCACCACGACCGCGCGAGGGCCGTTGATCGCGGCGACGTCCAACGTGGTGCCGCCCAGCCACTCGGTGACCTGGTCCGGCTCGGCGGCGACGGCCAGCATCGCGCCCGGCCGAGTGTCCTGCATCAGCCGCGCCCGCCGAGCCACCAGCGCCAGTCCGTCGGCGAGGTCGAGCACGCCGGCGTGGATCGCGGCCGCGATCTCCCCGACGCTGTGGCCGATCACCGCCGACGCGTGGACCCCCCAGCTCGCCCAGAGGGCGGCGAGGGACAGCTCCAGCGCGACCAGCGCCGGCTGGGTCGCCCAGGTCTGGTCGAGCAGCTCCGGCCGTGCGCCGTGCCACATCAGCTCGGGCAGCGAGCTGCCCAGTCGTGGGGCCAGGATCTCGTCGCAGGCGTCGAAGGTCTCCCGGAACACCGGTTCGGTCCGGTGCAGTTCGGCGCCCATTCCGAAGTACTGACTGCCCTGACCGGAAAAGAGGAAAGCCGCCCGGGGTGGTCGGCCGCCCCCTGCGGCCCCTGCGGGCTGGGCCAGTGCGCGGCGCAGCTCCTCGACGGACGAAGCGAGCGCGGCCCGGCGGACCGGCAGGTGGGCCCGGCCCGCACCGGCGCTGCCGACCAGCGCAGGCAGGTCTGCGTCAGTGCTGCCGGCGAGCACTTCGTCCCAGGCCGACACCGACCGGTCCAGCCCGGACTCGTCCGGCGCGGACAGCGGCAGCAGCCACGGGCCGCCGGGCCCGTCGCCGGCCGGCTCCTGCGGCGGTGCCTCGGCGAGTACGACGTGCGCGTTGGTGCCGGAGAAGCCGAAGCTTGACACCCCGGCGAGGCGGGGCCGGCCGCCGGGGCGCCACCGTACCGGCTCGTCCAGCACCCGGACGTTCATTTCCGCCCAGCCGATCTGCGGGTTCAGCTCGGCACAGTGCAGGTTGGCCGGCAGCCGGCCGTGCCGCAACGCCAGGACGGTCTTGACCACCGACACGATGCCGGAAGCCGACTCGCAGTGGCCGACGTTGCTCTTCACCGACCCGAGGTGCAGCGGCTCACCAGGTGCCCGGCCGACGCCGAGCACCTGCCAGGCGGCCCGGACCTCGACCGGGTCGCCCAGCGCGGTGCCGGTACCGTGTGCCTCCAGGTAGGACACCTGCGGGCCGGACGCTCCGGCGTCTGCGAGCGCGGCGCGCAGCACCGCCTGCTGCGCGGTCCCGTTCGGCGCGGTCAGGCCGGACGACGCCCCGTCGGAGTTGATCGCGCTGCCGCGTACCACGGCCAGCACCCGGTCGCCGTCACGCAGCGCGGCCGACAGCGGTTTGAGTAGCACCACCGCGGCGGCCTCGGAACGGACGAAGCCGTCGGCGTCGGCGGCGAACGTCTTGCATCGGCCGGTGGGGGAGAGCATGTGGGCCCGGCTGACCGCGACCGACGCCTCCGGCGAGATGATCACGTTCACCCCGCCGACCAGAGCCGTGTCGGTCTCACCGCTGCGCAGCGAGCGGATCGCCAGATGCAGCGCGACCAGGGCCGAGGAGCAGGCGGTGTCGACCGCGATCGCCGGCCCGTGCAGACCGAGCAGGTACGCGATCCGGCCGGCAGCCGCGTTGAGCGAGGTGCCGGTGCCGAAGTACGCGTCCAGTTGGTCGAGCCCGCCACGTTGCAGTAGTCGGGCGTAGTCGGAGTTGGAGATGCCGATGTACACACCGGTCCGGCCGCCGGCCAGGCCGGTGGGGTCGACGTCGGCGTCCTCCAGCGCGTGCCAGGCACACTCGAGCAGCAGTCGGTGCTGCGGATCCAGGCTCTGTGCCTCCCGGGCGGGGATCCCGAAGAACCCGGCGTCGAACCGGTCGACGTCGCTGAGGAAGCCGCCCTGGTCGGTGGTGATCGTGCCGGTCCTCATCGGGTCGCTGTCGTGCAGCGCGGCACCGTTCCACCGTTGTGGCGGCACCGGGCCCACTCCGTCGCGGCCGTCGACCAGCAGTTGCCAGAACTCGTCGATGGAGTCGGCACCGGGGAACCGGCCGGCCATTCCGATGATCGCGATCGGCTCCCCGGCCGGGGCGGCGGCGTCGGCCACCGGGTGACGGTGGGCATCGGCATCGGTCCTGGTGCCGGTCCCGATGCCGGCCGGCTGCGGAGCGAGTGCCGGGGCCGGGGCTGGGACCGGTGGCCGGGTCGGCTCCGGGGTGCCCGGCTCGGCCGGTCGGTCCGTCGGATGCTGCCGTTGCCCGCCGGCCGGTGGTACGGCGCCGGAGTCGACCCGACCCAGCATCAGTGCGGCCAGGTCGGAGACCGTCGGGTGGTCGAAGACGTCGGCCACCTGCAGCGGTACGCCGTACTCGCCGGCCAGGGCGTCGACCAGATCGACCGCCATCATCGAGTCCAGGCCGAGATCGAAGAATCCCTGATCCTGGCGGACCTGCTCGCCGTCCGGGTGACCGAGGATCCGGGCGACGACCGCACCGACCTGGTCGCGCAGCGCCGCTGGTCGGGCCAGCACGGGCAGGTCCAGCAGACGCTCGCGTCCCGCCGCGCCGGTACCGGCGGGCGGCTCGGCGGCGCGGGCCCCGGCCGGGTCGGCAGGTCCCGACGCCGGCCCGGCCGGGGAGTAGAGGATGTTGCCACCGGCGGCGGATCCGGCGGTCAGGTCCCGGTACAGCGCCCGGGGCCGACGGGCCGACATCACTGCGGCGAACCGGTCCCACCGGACCGGGCAGCAGAGCAGCACCGCGTCCGGCCTGGCCGTGCGGGCGGTCAAGCTGGCAGCACCGGTCTGCGCGGTGACCGGGTCGACACCGCTGCGGGCCAGCTCGGCCAGATCGGTCGCGTCCACCAAGCCGTCGACCGTCCACGGTCCGAAGGCGATGCTCGTCGCGGTCAGGCCGGCGGACACCCGGTGGTTGGCGATCATGTCGATCCCACCGTTGGCGGCGGCGTAACCGCCGTAGCCGTCGGCTCCCCAGTGCGCCGACACCGACGAGACCATCAGGAAGAAGTCCAGCGGGTGGTCCCGCAGCAGCAGATGCAGCCACCAGGCGCCGGTGAACTTGCCGCGAAGGGTCTGCTCGAAGGCAGCCCGGTCGGCGTCCGCCAGCGGCGTACAGGTGAGCTGCCCGGCGGCGTGTACGACGCCGCGCAGCTGCGGCAGGTCGTCGGCGAGCGCTCGGGTCAGCGCCGCCGGGTCGTCGCAGTCCGCCGTACGGTAGTGCACCTCGACGCCGGCGTCGGCCAGCTCGGCGAGCAGTTCGGCAGCGGCCGGCGCGATGTCGTCGGCGGCCCGGCGGCCGGTCAGCAGCAGCCGACGGGCGCCCCGGCGGACCAGGTCGCGGACCAGGCAGCGGCCGACGCCGCCGAGCCCACCGGTGACCAGGTAACTGCCGTCCGGGTCGATCGGCAGCTGCGGGGCGTAGTCGGCGGGCACCGGTCGCAGCCGGGCCGTTGCCGCCGTGCCCTGGCGGACGGCGAGCAGGTCCTCCTCGCCGGCGCCGGGCAGTGCCCGTAGCGCCGCCCGCAGGTCCGCCGGCCCGGGGTCGACCGGCAGGTCGACCAGGCCGCCCCAGGCCGGCAGCTCCAGGCCGAGCACCGGGGCCAGCCCGTGCAGCAGGCCGTGGGTGCTGGCCCGGACCGGATCGTCGGCACTGATCCGTCGGGAACCCTGGGTCAGCACCACCACCCGCCGGTCGGGCGCACCACCGGGTAGCGCCCGTACGGCGGTGGTCACCGCCGCGCACAGCGCCGCGCCGGCACCGGCCAGCCCACCGTCGTCTGTGCTGACGAGCTCGGTGGCCGGCGGCTCGGCGGGAGTCGGCTCGGCGGGAGTCGGCTCGGCGGGGAGCGCTTCGGCGGCCATGGCGAGTAGCACCAGCACCTTCTCGGCCGGGTCACGCCGCTGCCAGAACGGCTGCCACTGCTGGCCGTCGGCCGGCAGCGGCTCGGTCGCGGCCGGCAGCCCGGCCGGGCCGAGGACGACCGTCGGCCAACCATCTGTCCGGGCCACGTCGGCCAGCGCGGTCAGCAGCTCGCCGTCGTCACCGGCGAGCACCAGCGTGCAGCCGTCCGGGTCCCGACCGGCGATCGGCTGCCAGTCCAGTTTGTACAAAGGTGCCGTCGGTGACGCCACGCCGGAAGACGCGGGTCCGGACTCGACCGGTGGGGCGTGCCGCTGCCGCTGCCACGGGTAGTGCGGCAGCTCCACCACCTGTCGCGGCAGGTCGGGCAGTGCCGTCGGCAGGTCCCCCTCGTGGACCTGCACCGTCGGGGCGTCGGTGCCGTCGGCCAGCGCGGCCAGCGCGGCGGCGGCCGCCGCCGGATCGGCGGCGGTGACCCGGGCGCGGACGGCGTGCCGGGTCCGGCCAGCGGTGACGGTGTACGCGAATGCGGCGTACTGCTCCGGCCGCAATTCGGCCAGCCGCCGGCCGTACCGGTCGGCGAGTTCCCGCAGCGCCGGCCGGCTGCCGGCGGAGATCTCGAACCCGGTGACCGGCACGGCGTCACCCGCGACCGGCTGGTGGCGGCCTGGCGTGGAGCCGGGCGGTCCGGCCGGTGCCTCGGCCGGCTCCGGTTCGCCGACGATGACGTGCGCGTTGGTGCCGCTCATCCCGAACGAGCTGACGCCGGCATGCCGGAGCCCGCCCGGCCGGCCCGTCCAGGGCAGTAGCTCGGTGGGCATCCGCACCCGGGTGCCGGCCAGGTCGATCCGGGGGTTCAGGGTGGAGAAGTGCACCAGCGGCGGTACGGCGCCGTACCGCAGCGACAGGATCGCCTTCACCACACCGACCACGCCGGCGGCCGCCTCCAGGTGACCGACGTTGGTCTTGGCGGCGCCGACGTACAACGGGTCGTCGGCCCCGGTGGGCCGGCCCAGAGCCGTCGTGACTGCCTCCATCTCGATCGGGTCGCCCAGCGCGGTGCCGGTGCCATGGGTCTCGATCAGCCCAATGTCGGCCGGGGTGAGCCGGGCGTCGGCCAGCGCCGCCCCGATCAGTGCGGACTGGGCCAGCACGTTCGGCGCGGTGAACCCGGACGACCGCCCGTCCTGGTTGACCGCGGATCCGTTCAGGACGGCGTGCACCACGTCACCGTCGCGCCGGGCGGCGTCCAGCCGCTTGAGCACCAGCACGGCGCAGCCCTCGCCCCGGATGAACCCGTTCGCCCGGGCGTCGAACGCCTTGCACCGCCCGTTTGGAGAGAGCGCACCCATCTGCGGCCCGAGCAACCGGGTGGAGCGGGGCGACATGATCAGGTTGACGCCGCCGGCCAGCGCTACCTCGCACTCGCCGCGCCGCAGCGCCGAACTGGCCTGGTGGATCGCGACCAGCGACGACGAGCAGGCGGTGTCGACGGCGACCGCCGGGCCGGTCAGCCCGAGCGCGTACGCCACTCGCCCGGCCGCGAAGCAGTGCCCGTTCCCGGTGGCCCAGTAGGCGTCGGCGCCGTGCGGCTCCCAGTCCCGGTAGTCCTGGTGGGTGATGCCGACGAAGAAGCCGGTACGGGTGTCGCGTAGCTGCTCCGCCGGCCGGGCCGAATGCTCCAGCGCCTCGTGGCAGACCTCCAGCAGCAGCCGGTGCTGCGGATCGAGAGCCCTGGCCTCCCGTGGGCTGATTCCGAAGAACGCCGCGTCGAAGTCGAGGACCTCGTCGAGGAACCCGCCGAGCTGGGGCAGCTGTGCCCACTCCAGCTCGAACGGGGCCCGCCGGGCGGCCGGCAGCAGCCCGATCAGGTCCCGGCGCTGCGCCAGGGCCTGCCAGAACCCGTCGAGGGTGTCGATCCCGCCGGGCAGGCGCAGCCCGAGACCGATCACCGCGATCGGCGGGTTGTCGCCACTTGCCTCCAGCTGCGCCCGCAGCTTGCGGATCGTGTCGAGAGCGCGCGACAGCGGCGTCGGCGCGGACGGCGTCGTGCCGTTCGAGGTGGTCGTCACAGCGGTTCCTCCGCAGGTCGCAGGTCGCTACTCGGTGGCGGGCACGGCGTCGGGTGCCGGCACCGGCCGCTCGTCGTCGCCGGCGGGCAGCCGGTCGCAGAGCATGCCGGTCAGCGCGCCCGACGTGCCGTACGTCCACAGCAGGGTCGGCGACAGCTTCAGGTCGAAGGCCGCCTCCAGTCGGTTGCGCAGTTCCAGACTCATCAGCGAGTCCAAGCCGAGCGCCTTGAACGGGGTGTCCCGGTCAATCACCGTCGGGTCGATCCGCAGCACCCGGCCGGTGAGTTCCCGTACCTTGGCCTCGACCAGCGGGGCCCGGTCGTCGGCCGGGGTGTTGCGCAGCTGGTCGAGGAACTGCCCGCCATCACCGCCGGCCACTGCCGCTGCCCGGCCAGCACGCAGCTCCTGCCAGCTGGGCAGCGCAGCGGTGTCCGGGTAGGCGTCGAACCACTGCCGCAGATTGAGCGGCAGGTAGCCGACGACCGTGGCGTCGGTGGTCAGCAGTCGGGTCAACGCCGGCCAGGCCTGCTCGGCGGGGAAGCTGCCCATGCCGCGTTCTGCCAGCCGGTCACCCCGGTTGCCGTCCCGGGCGGCGAGCCCGACCCCGGCGAACGGCCCCCACTGCACCGACAACGCGGCGAGCCCGCGTCGGCGACGGTACTCAGCGAGCCCGTCGAGGTACGCGTTCGCGGCCGCGTACGCTGCCTGCCCGGCGTTGCCGACCAGCGCGGCGGCCGAACTGAACAGGACGAACAGGTCCAGCGAATCGGTGCCGGTGAGGGCGTTCAGGTGCCGGGCCCCGTCGACCTTGGGAGCGACTACCCGGTCGAGCTGTCCGCTGTGCAGCGTGGCGATGGTGGCGTCGTCCAGCACGCCGGCTGCGTGTACCACCCCGCGTAGCGGCGGCAGGTCGGCGCGTACCTGGGCGAGCACGTCGGCCAGCGCGGTCTGGTCGGCGACGTCGACCTGATAGGTGCGTACCTGGACGCCGCCGTGCCGGACCGCGTCGATGCGCGCGGCGGCGTCGGCGTCCGGGGCTGAGCGGCCGAGCAGCGCGATCGCCCCGCCGCCGGCGGCGGCGACGAACTCCGCCAGGGACAGCCCCAGCGCGCCGAGGCCACCGGTGATCAGGTAGGTGCCGTCGTCGCGGAACCGGCCGTCGGGCAGCGGCTCGGGCGCCACCGACGCGACGCTGTCCGGCCGGCTGAGCACGAACTTGCCGATGTGCCGCCCCTGCGACATTTCCCGGAGCGCCTCGGCGGCCTGGTCGAACGGGTAGTCGATCACCGGAAGCCGGCCGAGCTGGCCGGTGCGGACCAGCTCCCACACCTGCCCGAACTGTTCGGAGAACCGGGCCGGCCGGCGTTGCATCAGACCGGCCACGTCGACCGAGGCAAGCGAGATTCCCTTGCGGAACGCGCTCAACGAGATGGTGCGGTCGGCGTAGATGTCCATTTTGCCGACCTCGATGAACCGGCCATCCTCGGCCAGCACGTCCAGGCCACGGGTGAGCGCCGCCCCGGTCAGCGAGTTGAGGATCACGTCGCAGCCGCGTCCGTCGGTCGCGGTTAAAACCTGCTCGGCCCAGGACAGGTCGCGGGAGTCGAACACGTGCCGGATGCCGAGCCGGCGCAGGTGTTCCCGTTTGCTCTCGGTGCCGGCGGTGGCGATCACCTCGGCACCAAGGTGCCGGGCGACGGCGATCGCGGCCAACCCCAGCCCGCCAGCGGCCGAGTGCACCAGGACGGCGTCGCCGGGGCCGGTTCGGCCCAGCTCGGCGAGCCCGTACCAGGCGGTCACCCCGACCAGTGGCAGCGCCGCCGCGTCCTCGTCGGACAGCTCCGGCGGGATCAGCCGGACCCGGCCGATGTTGACGGTGACGTGCGAGGCCAGGGCACCGAAGACGCAGGCGACCACCCGGTTCCCGACGGCGAGGCCGGTCACCCCGGCACCCACTGCGGTGACCCGGCCGGCACACTCGCCGCCGAGCAGCCCGGCCCCGACTGGGTCGGGGTAGGTGCCGACGGCCTTCATCACGTCGATGAAGTTCAGCGCCGCAGCGGTGACCTCGACCTCGACCTCACCGGGGCCGGGGCGGCGGCGGCGTAGTGGGCGGAACTCCAGGCCGTCCCAGCCGCCTGCGCGGGCCGGGATGAGCCGGAACGGCTGACGCGGGGTACGCCAGCGCGGCCGCGTACCAACGGCGACCCCGTCCAGGTTGGCCCGGCCGGTGGCCAGGATGCGGCCGACGTACCGGCCGTCGGGGCGCAGCACCACCTGGTCGTCGCCGTCGGCCGCACCGAGCTCGGCGACCAGCGCGGCGGCGGTGTCGGTCGGCTGAGTGCCGGCGGAACCTGCGGTGCCGGCCGTTCCGGGTAGATCGATGACGGTCGCGGCAAGCTCCGGGTGCTCCCGACGCAGCACCCGGGCGAAACCCCAGAACAGGGCGGCGCCCGGGTCCGGCTGGTCGGTCGCCGTCGCGGTCTGGGCGTCCACGGTGACCAGCACCAGTCGGGGCGGCGCCGGGCGGGTCAGGCAGGCCCGGACCAGGTCCGCCAGCCCGACGAGGGCCTGCCGCTGGCGGTCCAGGCCGGCCGAGGCGGGCGGTGCCAGATAGACCAGGCCGGTCAGGTCGCCGTCGCGTACCGCGTCGACGTCGTCGGCGGACGGCACGCCCACCTCGGCGCCGACCCGGCGTAGCTCGGCCGCGATGTCGGCGACGAGGCCGGCGGCGGGGCTGTCGCCGGGGGTGGTGCCGGCGGCGGTGTCACCGGAGCCGACGATCAGCCAGCGGCCGTCGGGCGCACCCGGCTGCTGCACCGGTCGTGGCAGGAACCGCAGTTGGTGCAGCAGCCCGCCGTCGGGATCGGCCGGCCCGGACACGTCCAGCTCCTGCAACGTCAGCCGGTGCAGGCTGAGCAGCGGGGTCCGATCTGCGTCGTAGAGGTGCACGTCGTACCGGCCGTCGTCGTGACGGAACACGTACGACCAGGCCGCGACGGTCGGCTCGGCGAGTTCGCCGTGCACATCGATCCGGTCCACCCCGGTCGGTACCACGGTCGCCGGGCCGGCGTGCAGTGCCAGACTGACCTGCAGCGCCGCGTCCAGCAGCGCCGGGTGTAGCGGGTACGCCGCCGCCCCGGCCCGGCACCGGGCGGGCAGCGCCAGCTCGGCGAGTGCCCAGTCGGCGCCGTGGCGTAGCCGCCGGATCCCCTGGAAGGCCGGCCCGTAGCGCAGTCCGCGCTGGTGGCAGCCGGCGTAGAAGGTCTCCGGGTCGACCTCGGTCGCCGGGTCGGCGAGCCGCTGCCCGGGGAACTCCACCGGGCCCGCCGCCCCGGTCGCGTGCCGGACCTGGGCGGTGGCGTGCCGGAACCAGCTGGTGCCGTCGGAGCCGAGCGACTGCAGCACGAACGAACCGCCCTCGGTCACGTCGTCGCGCCACAGCAGGCCGAGCCGGGCCGGTCCGTCGGCCAGCGTCGAATTACTGTGGAAGGTGGTTCGGTGCAGGCTGGCCGGCAGCCGGCCGGTACGGGCCCGGCCGGCGCCGAGGCCGAGCACGATCATCGCGGCACCGGGCACCACGACCGCGTCGTGCACCCGGTGGTCATCGAGCCAGGGCTGGTCGTCGATGCCGAGTTCCAGTTCCGCCTGCCACAGGTCGGTCTCCGACGGGGACGGCACCAGGGTGATCTCGGTTCCGGCGGTACGGGAGCGCCGTCGGGCGGCCGGCGGCCAGTGCGTCGACCGCTGCCACGGGTAGCCGGGCAGGTCGACGCCGAACCCGTCGGGCAGCCCGGCGAACGGGGCCAGCCCGGCGACGTAGCTGCGGCCGAACGCGGCAGCCAGGTCGGCCGGGGTGCCCTGGTCTCGGCGCAGGGTGGACAGCACCCGTGGCGGCTCCGGCCGGGCCGCCGCGAGCTGCTCCAGCGCCGGTACCAGCACCGGGTGCGGGCTGATCTCCACGACGTGGGTGACGCCGTCGTCGAACAGTCGGCCCATCGTGTCGTGGAACTGCACGGGCTGGCGCAGGTTGTCCACCCAGTAGCGGGCGTCCATCTCCGGCCCGGCCAGCGGGGCGACCCGGACCGTGGACATCAGCTCGACCTCGCCCTGACCGGGCCGCAGCTCGTGCAGCGCGGCGAGCAGGTCGTCGGTGAGCGCGTCCATCTGCGGGCTGTGTGAGGCGTAGTCGACGTCGACCAGCCGGCAGAAGACCTCGTCGGCGTCGAGCAGCTCCTTGAGGGTGAGCACCGCCTCGGTCTCGCCGGACAGTACGCACGAGCTGGGACCGTTGTGCACCGCCAGGGAGACCAGCTCCTCGAAGCCGGCGAGCGCGTCGAGCGCCGCTTCCCGGTCCAGCGAGACGGCGAGCATCCGGCCGTTACCGGAGGTACGCAGTGCCAGTGCGCTGCGCCGGGCCACCACCATTGCGGCGTCGGAGTAGCTGAGGATGCCGGCTACCGTGGCGGCGGCGACCTCGCCCTGGCTGTGCCCGACGACCACGTCCGGCACGACGCCGGTGGCCCGCCACAGCTCGGCCAGCCCGACCGAGGCGGCCCACAGGGTCGGCTGCAGCATGTCCACCTGGGACAGCCAGCCGTCCCCGGCGGCGCCGGAGACCACCTGGGTGAGGTCCCAGTCGACGTACGGCCGCAGCGCGTCGGCGCACCGGTCGATGACCTTCGCGAACGTCGGCACCTCGGCGTAGAGCCGTTGCCCCATGGCCGCCCACTGGGCACCCTGCCCGGGGAAGACGAACGCGGTCCGGCAGGCGGTGTCGGCCCGGCCGGCGGTGATCCCGGCGAGGTCCGCCTGTGGGTCGTCCAGATGGGCGTCGATCAGCGCCACGGCCGATTCGGCGTCAGCCGCGACCACGGCGGTACGCAGCGGGAAGTGGTCGCGGCGGTGCGCCAGCGCACCGGCGAGTCGCTGCGGCTCGGCCCCGGCGGCGAGCCGGTCACGCAGGTCACGCAGGCGCTGGGTCAGGGCCTGGTTGGTGTGCGCGGAGACCGGCAGGACGGCCGGCACCCCCGGCCCGGTCGCGGCGGTGGCCGGCGCTGGGCGGCGGTTCGTGCCGGCCGGCGGGTCGGCGACCACGACGTGGGCGTTCGTGCCTCCCCAGCCGAACGAGTTGACACCGAGGCAGACCGCCTCGTCGACCGGCAGTGGCAGCGGTTCGCGGACCAGCCGCAGGTTGAGGCCGGTGAAGTCGATGGCGGGGTTGAGCTCGGTGGAGTGCAGGCTGGGCGGCACCACCCGGTGTTCGAGGGCGAGCAGCACCTTGACCAGGCCGGCGAGCCCGGCGGCGGCCTCGGCGTGCCCGATGTTGGTCTTCACCGAGCCGATGGCCAACGGAGCACCCACCTGACCGCCGTCACCGTCCCGACTGCCGGTACCGGCGCGGGCGCCGGCCCGGCCGAGGACCCGGCCGATGGCGCCGGCCTCGATCGGGTCGCCCCGGCCGGTGCCGGTGCCGTGCGCCTCGACGTAGCGCAGCCGGTCGACCACGCCGTCCAGCCCCTGGTACGCCCGGCGCAGCAGGTCCTCCTGACCGGCCGGGTTCGGGGTCACCAGGCTCTCCCCGCCGCCGTCGTTGTTCACCACGGTGCGCACGATGACGCCGCGGATCCGGTCGCCGTCGGCGATCGCCCGGTCGAGCCGCTTGAGCATCAGCGCCGAGACGCACTCGGCCCGGACGAACCCGTCGGCGGTGGCCGAGAACGCCTTGCACCGACCCTCCGGGGAGAGCCCACCGAAGGCGGTCAGCCCGATCGACACGTCGGGGGCGAGGATCAGGTTGACCCCGCCGACCAGCGCCGCGTCAGTCTCGCCGGCCCGCAATGCCTGACCGGCCAGGTGCAACGCCACCAGCGACGACGAACACCCGGTCTCGACGACCAGTGACGGCCCGGTCAGTCGCAGGAAGTACGAGACCCGGGCGGCGATCACGTCCAGGGCGTTGCCGACCGCGCTGTGCGTGGTGGCCCCCAGGCCGCGTTCCTTGCGCAGGATCTCGTAGTCGTGCCAGGAAGCTCCTACGTAGACCCCAGTACGGGAGCCGCGCAGTCCGGCCGCCGGCTGACCGGCGTCCTCCAGGGTCCGCCAGACGGTCTCCAGCATCAGCCGCTGCTGCGGGTCGATGTCCTCGGCCTCCCGGGGGGAGATCCCGAAGAAGCCGGGGTCGAACAGGTCGACTTCGTCGACGAATCCGCCGACGTCCTGAACGTGCCGTTCCGGGTCGAGCTGGGCGCTGGCGTCCCACCGGTCGCCGGGCACCGGGGCGATCGCGTCGCTCCGGTCGCGGAGCAGCCGCCAGAAGCTGTCCACGTCCGGTGCCTGGGGAAACCGGCCGGCCATGCCGACGACCGCGATGAGCTGGGTCGGGTCGGTGCCGTCGTTGTCGAACATAGCGAGACCGCCTCGGGAGACAGGGGTGCGGGAACAGGTCGGGTCTGATGTGGTACGGGTTGGGCGAGGTCAGTCGCCGGTGCCCACTGCGGGTCCGGTCCGGACGTCCTCGGCGAGATCCGCCGGGTCGATCTGATGCGGCGCGTTGAGCACGCTGCCAAAGATCCGGTACTTCAACGGCAGCACGTCGAGGGTCCGGTAGCGGGCCCGACGCAGCAGCACCCCGACGGTGCCGCCCTGAGCCAGAGCGGACTCCTGGATCCGTTGGAACCGGGTGACGAACGCCTTGTGCCGCTGCCGTTGCGTGACGAAGTCGGCGGTGTCGGCGGCGGTGACGACCGGGCCCCGGTCCGCTGCCAGCGCGGCGGCGATCACCGGGGCCAGGCAGACCGCGTCCTGGATGGCCACGTTCACGCCCTGGCCGAGGATCGGTGTGCAGGTGTGCGAGGCGTCGCCGACCAGGATCAGCCCGTCTCGGCTCCACTGCGGCACCTCGGCGGTGAAGATCTCCAGAAACGAGGTGTCGTCCCAGGTCCGCAGGTGTTGCTGGACAAGCGGAGCGAGCCGGGGGTCGAGGGCGGCCACCACCGAACGGAACGCGTCGAAGCCGGCCTTGCGCAGCGCGCCGAGACTGCGTTTCGGCAGGTTGGTGCCGATCCGCAGCGAGTCGGGGAAGGTGGGCAGTACCACCAGGTGCCGGTCCCGGTTGATCACCAGCTCGGCCTGTTGCCCCCACTGCGGCGGCCGGGGCAGCCGGAACGACAGAAAGTCGCGGGCCATCTGCTGCACGTCGGCGGTGAACCCGGCGGCGTGCCGCACCTTGGAGAACCGTCCGTCGGCGCCCACCACGAGCCGGGCCCGGACCTCGACCGACGAGCCGTCGCGGCGGCGCAGCCAGGCACCGCGGATCGCACCGTCCTGCTCGACCAACCGGGTGAAGGTGGTCCCGAACTGGTAGTCGAACCCGCGATGTTGCTGCCCGGCGTCGATGAAGATCTTGATCAGGGCGGGCTGCGGGATGTCGATCGGCACCTCGCCGACGCCGAAGCGGCGGTAGTCGACGTGCATCACCCGCCGCCCCTCCATCCGCATGGTGACGCCCTCGGTCGGCAGGTAGCCGTGGCCGTCCAGCGCCGGGCCGAAGCCCAGCCGGCGCAGGGTCACCACCGACGGGGCGGCGATCGTCTCGCCGCGGAACTCGCGCTCCAGGCTGGTCTGCCGCTCGGCCACCAGCACGTCGATCCCGCGCCGGGCCAACAGGTGACCGAGCAGCGCGCCGGCCGGTCCGCCGCCGACGATCAGGACGTCGGTCCGCATCGTCTGGTCGCTCACCGGACCGGCCCTTCGACCGCCGGGACCGGTGCGACCAGCGCCGCCAGGTCGGCAACGGTGGTGGCGGCGGTGAACCGTTCGTAGTCCACCGACGCGCCGCTGCTGCGCTCCAGGTAGACCAGCACCCGCAGGGCGTTCACGGAGTCCCAGCCGTCGATCGCGGTCAGCGGGGTGTCGGCGGTGACCTGCTCGGACTCCAGGTCCAGCAGGTCCGCGAGGATGTCGGCGATCAGATCGACGCCGGAGTCAGGCCGGTCAGCGGACATCGAAGGGCTCCTCGTTGTTGGTGATCTCGATCCAGCCGGGCAGCTCGACGAGGTCGCCCAGTTCGTGGCGGAACTCGGCGGCACCCGCCGGCTCGGTGGCGTCGGCGGTGCGGTCGGCGTCGGCGGTGCGGTCGGTCGGGTCGGTCGGGTCCACGGGGTGGAAGCCGAGCCGTGGGTAGAAGTCGGCGAACCGGGCGTTGCGCTCGGTGCGGCGGAAGCTGCCGTGCACGGCCGGCACCCCCCGGGCGAGCGCGCTGCGCAGCACCAGGCCGACGATCGCTGCTTCCACGTCCCGGGAGAAGACCCGGCAGCTGAGGACAAGGTTGTCGATGCTCCAGGCACCGTCGGTGCGTCGGGTCAGGGCCAGCGCCGCGATCAGCCCGTTGTCACCGAACCGGTCGGTCAACCGGGCACCGTAGAAGGCCGTGGCACCGCCGGGCGTGTCGTCGCTGCCGGGCGCGCTGCCGCCGTCGGGTACCTCACCACCGTCGGATACGTCACCACCGCCGTCGCCCAGCTCGGCGGTGCCGTACCGGATCCCGGTCAGGTTGAACTGGTTGGTCTTGGCGAACAGCTGGGCGATCCGGCCCGCGTTGTGCCGGTCCAGCGGCTGCACGGTGAGCCGGGACTCCAGCCCGGCCAGGTAGTCGTCCAGGCTGCCGGCATCCCGGACCAGCTCCCGTCGGCGGGCGCTGGCCTGGTACATCGCGACCCGCTGCCGGTCCTCGTCGGTGAGGCTGAGCACGGTGAAGTCGCCCCGGGCGGCGAGGCGGTGGGCGTACCCGGCCGGCTCGCCCGGCAGGTCGACGGTGCCGACCTGCGGTGCGAGCCGGTGCATCAGGTCCCGCTCGGCCGGGTTGTCGTCGACGAACACCAGCGCGTCGAGACCGATGTTGAGCTCCTCGGCGATCGCCCGCAGGTTGTCCGGCTTCGGCTCCCAGTTGATCCGGGTGGCCACGAAGGCGTCCGGCCGGAGCACCATCTCGGGGTGCCGGGCCAGCGCCTCTACCGCGACGTCGTGGTCGTTCTTCGAGGCGACGGCGAGCAGTACGCCCTGCGCCGCCAGGTCCCGGGCCAGCTCCTGCAGTTCGGTGTGCGCCGAACCGGGGTAGCCGCCACCCACCGTGACGGCGTCCGGGCCGATGTCACCGACCACCCCGCTCCACAGCGTCTCGTCGAGGTCGAGCACCAGGCACTTGGCGGCCCGGCCGAGGTCAGCGGCGGCGATCCGGGCCAGCTCGTGGGCGAAGGCCGACAGATAGCCGGGGGAGTACGCGTGACCGGCGACGTGGCGCATCCGGTCGTCGGCGAACGTGCTCCCGGCCCGTTCGGCCAGGTCCGCCGTTGACAGGACGACCGTCGCCGGATGGTCGGCGGCGAGTTCGGCGATCGCGGCGTTCATCCGCGACCAGACCGCGTCGAGCCGGGCCTGGGCGGCGTAGCTGATCAGCCGGTGCCGGCGCAGCGGATGCAGCGGTACGGTGCCGAGCACGGTCAGCCCGCCGAGCACCTGCCGGCACGCGGTAAGCCAGGACGCCAGCTCGGCCGGGAACGCGGCGCACCGGGCGGCGATCTCGTCGACGTCGACCGGGTCGGCCAGCCCGGACAGTACGGCGGAGTCGTCGAGCAGCAGGGCGACGATCCGGGGCTGCAGCTCGGCGAGCTCCGGCGCGCCGGCGGCAACCTCCAGCCGCCACTGGTCGAAGCCGGCGGTGCGGATCTCGGGCAGCATCGCGTACCGCGCGCCGGCTGCGGTGAGCAGCGCCGGCAGCGGGTCGAGCGTGGCGCTGCCGAGCAGCGCGATCCGGGTCGGCGCCAGCTCGGCGCGCAGCTGGTCAGCGGCCCGGCGGCCGCGCAGCAGCGAGCCGGCGGCCTCCAGGTCGAGCGGGTCGGTGAGCCGGTCCAGGAGCGGCCGTAGCCGCCGGACGTCGCCGGCCGACCCGGCCCGGATCAGCGCCCGCAGCTCGGCCAGCGGCGGGCCGGCCGACGTCGGCGCGGAGACACTGTCAACGGACATCGTCGGCCTCCTCGGGCCGGTGCCGCAGCGCCATTCCGGTCAGCACCCACTTGGACGACTCGACGGTGGTGACCAGCAGCCGCCCGCCGACGCCGGTGCCCGAAGCGATCCGCCGCATCGCCCGGTTGAGCTGGATGAACGGCAGCGCGTTGCCGTTGTTGCCGGTGTCGGCGACGCAGCTGACCGCCTGCTCGGGCCGAACCCCGAGGTAGCGCCGGATCTTCTCGGTCATCACCCCGTTGAGCTGGGGGATCAGCAGGTGTTCGACGTCGTCGACGGGCCAGCCGGTGACCGCGACCAGCTCGTCGAGGATCGCCCGGGCGGCCTCCGGCACGTGCTGCTCGATCGCCTTGTAGTCCTCCTCGGACATTGCTTCGCGGACCGGTGCGCCGCGCGGACCGGCGACCGTCGGCGCGCCCTCCGCGCCGTACCAGCGGACGACCTGCGCCGGCGACCGGCCCTTGCCGACGGTCCGGGTGAACAGGTGCTCGACGACCAGTCCCGGCCCGTCGGTGCCGGCGTCCACCACCGCCGCGCCAGCGCCGTCGCCGAACAGCGCGAAGCTCACCATCTCGGCCGGCCGCAGCTGGGCGATCGCACCGTCCGACGGCCACAGGTTGCGGCAGGTGTCGGCCCCGATGACCAGGCCGCGCCGCAGCTCTCCGGCGGCGAGCAGGGCACGTGCCGTGTAGAGGCCCTGCAGGGCGCCGGCGCATCCCGAGGTGAGCTGGAAGGTCGGGATGTCGTTGAGTCCGAGCCGGTCGGCGACCAGGTTGACGGTGGCCGGCATCAGGTGGTCGGGCGACGCGGTGGTCAGGATGACGAAGTCGAGGTTGGCCGGGTCCAGACCGGACCGCAGCAGGGCCTGCTCGCCGGCGGCGGTGGCCAGGTCGCTGGTGGACCGGGGCACCCCGGGCGGGCCGTCCGGCCGACAGAAGTATCGGGTGCGGTTGCCGGTCATCGCGTCCAGCCACCGTTCGTGCAGGCCGAACCGGGCGGCCATGTCCGCGTTGGTGACCGGCTCGCCGGGAAGTACCTCACTGAGGGATACCAGTCGCACGGCTGCGTCCTTACGTCGGTTCATGCGGGTACGGGGATCGGGTTGCCGGCGGGTCAGGTTGCAATCTGCCGGCTACGGCGCCGGGGCCGGGTCAGCCGTACCGGCTGACGTCGTGGAAGAAGCCGGGCACGCTGTGCAGTCCGCCGGCCGCCGCGATGCTGTCGTAGACGTGCTTGGCGAGCACCAGGTCCAGCACTCCGAGCCCGAACGGGGAGAAGATCACCGGCTGGTCGGCGGGTACGTCGATCCGCCCGGTCAGCACGTCGTCCAGCGTGCCGGCGACGAACCGGCGGTGCCCCACCCGCTGCTCGGTCAGGTGCACCGAGGTGTCCGCCTTCATGCAGTGCTCGACGTCGTCGACCACGTTCGTCGAGGCGAGGATCAGCTCCGGGGACAGGTCACGCAGCGAGACGTGCAGCACCAGCGGATTGTGGGCGAGCAGCTGCGGATCGGACAGGTGGGGCCGGCCGGCGACGGTGGCGAAGACGATCAGCGGGTACGACCGGACCAGCTCTTCGGCGCTGCCGTACAGCTGGACGTCGTCGTGCCCGCCGCGGACCAGATGGTCGCGGAACCCGCCGGCGTGCTCGGCGGACAGGTCGTACAGCCCGACGCTGTCGAACTCGCACCCGTTGCCGACCAGGTAGGTGTGGATGTAGCGGGCGATCAGGCCGGTGCCGACGAAGCCGACCCGGCGCGGCACCCCGCCGCGGGCGGCGGACAGCCGCAGCGCGGCGGACGCGGCGGACGCGGCGGTCCGGGTCGCGCTGATGATCGACGACTCCAGGCAGGCGATCGGATACCCGGTCTCGTAGTCGTTGAGCACCAGCACGGCCGAGGCCCGGGGGATCCCGCCGGCGACGTTGTCCGGGAAGCTGGAGATCCACTTCATGCCGTGCACCTCGACCTTGCCCCGTACCGAAGCGGGCAGCGCGATGATCCGGCTGTTCGGGCGGTCCGGGAACCGCAGGAAGTACGAGTCCGGGTTGGTGGTTTCCCGGGCTCCGTGCAACCGGTACGCGGACTCAATCAGCTCGGTGACCTCCGGCTCACGTCCACTGATCGTGTCGTGCACCTGGGCGCCGGAGATGACGGCGAAGGGCGGAATCTCTGCCATGGGGGTGGTGTGCTCCGTCGTTTCGGGACCGCCGCGTCGTGGGCGGCGGTCGTCGGCGTACGACCGGCCGGGTCGGGCACCCGGCCGGTCGTCGGGTCCGGTCAGTCGGTCGAGCGCGCCGCCATCGCCCGGCGCAGACCGGCCGGGCGCAGATCGGTCCAGGTCTCGTCGACGTGTGCCGTGCACTCGTCCTCGGTGCCCTCGAATCCGGCCGGTCGCCACCCGCCGGGTGCCGGTCGGGCGGCAGGGAAGAGCCCGTACTGCTCCTCGTCGTTGACCAGCACGGCCCACCGCTCGACGGGTTCGCCACTCATGCCGGGGCCACCTGGTTGAGCCGTTCGTTGACCGCCTCGGTGAAACCGGCGAAGGTCGGGTTGCGGAACAGCAACTGGGTGGGCACCTTGACGCCACCCAGTTCGGCCCGCAGCCGGCTGGCGACCTGCATCGCGCTCAGCGAGTGACCGCCGATGTCGAAGAAGTCATCGGTGTCGCTGATCGTGTCGATCTTCAGAATCTCGCACCAGACGGTGCGTACCGTCTCGGCGGCGTCAACTGGCATCGGAGGCTCCTCGTCGTTGTCGGGTCCTGGTCCGTCCGGACCGGACGTCAGGCGGTTGATCAGTGCGCCCCGGTCGGCCTTGCCGCCGACGGTCAACGGGATCGTGTCGACCACCGTGTAGTTGCCCGGGCGCATCCAGGACGGCAGCTGGCTGGCGGCGTGTTCGCGTACCGCGGCCAGGCCGGCACCCGGGCGCAGCCGGACCACGGCGGACAGTTGGCCGCTGTCCACCTCCGGGTGGTACAGCACCACCGCGCGGGCGACCCCCGGATGGTCGGCGATCACCGCCTCGATCTCACCCAGCTCCACCCGGTGTCCCCGGATCTTGATCTGGTCGTCGGTGCGACCGATGTAGCGCAGCGTGCCGTCCGGCTGGCGGACCACCCGGTCACCGGTGCGGTACATCCGGGCACCGTCGTCGGCGCGTGAATCCGGGACGAACTTCGCCGCGGTCAGGCCCGGCCGTCCCGAGTAGCCGCGGGCCAGGTACGGGCCGGCGACGCACAGCTCGCCGGGGGTGCCGTCGGGCACCGGCGACAGCGTCGCGTCGACGATCCGGGCCTGCACCCCGGCCAGCGGGCGACCGATGTGCGGTGCCTCGCCCGGCACGATCGGGGTGCCGGCCACGTTCACCGCGGCCTCGGTTGGGCCGTACAGGTTCATTGCCGTCAGCACCCCGTCGGAGATCAACTGCTCCAGGGTGGCCCACAACGGCGGCGGCACCGCCTCACCGGCGATGAACAGCCGGAGGAACCGGTCCCTGGCGGCCACCGTGGCCAGCTCCTCGATCAGCATCTGGGCGTGCGACGGGGTCATGTCGGCCTCGCTGAGCCGGTGCTCGACCATGAACTCCGCGAACTCCTCCGCGTCGCGGCGCATGTCGTCGGTGAGCACACCGACCGTGTCGCCCCGCAACACCCGGACCCACTCCTGCACCGACGCGTCGAAGGCCACCGAGGCGTTCCAGGCCAACCGGGCACCGGGCGGGCCGAAGAAGCCGCCCTGCTCCATGCCGTTGAGGAAGCTGACCAGCGCCCGGTGGGAGATTTCCACTCCCTTGGGCCGGCCGGTCGACCCCGAGGTGAAGATGACGTACGCCAGGTTGTCCGGATGCAGCGGCACCGGCGCGGTACGCGGATGCGCGTCCCAGCCGATCCGGTCGAGGACCACCGGGTCGCCGACGCCGGTGTCCGGCACCGACCCGATCAGGTCGGCGTGGGTGATCGTGGTGACCAGGTCCGCGTCCCGGGCGATGCGGGCCAGCCGCTGCGCCGGCTGCTCCGGGTCGAACGGAACGTAGACGGCACCGGCCTTCAGGATGCCGAGGATCGCCACCAGCAGGTCGACCGACCGGGGCAGCAGCACCCCGACGGCGCGTTCCGGGCCGGCGCCCCGACCGGCCAGGATGCCGGCGAGTCGGTCACTGCGGTCGTCGAGCTGCGCGTAGCTGAGCCGGCCGTCGGTGGCGATCACCGCGTCCCGGTCCGGGTGGGCGGCGACCACCTCCTGGAACGCGGCGATCGCCGACCCGTGCCATTCCGGCCGGCCGCGCCGGTCAGCGGGCACCGCGGTGCGCGCTTGAACTGTCCGGGTCATCGGGTGGCCGCCTCCTGCTGCGCGGCGACCTGCGCCAGCAGCGCCTCGGTGTCCTGCAGCGGACCGGCCTCGGTCTGCAGCACCACCCGCCACCGGTCGTGGTCGCGCAGCCAGCAGGTGACGTGCACGAAGGTGATGGTGGTGTCGGCCGAGTCGAAGCGGACCACCTCGAGGATCTGGCCGCTGATGCAGTTCTGCACCACCGACTTGATCGGCGTGACGTGCAGCGTCCAGGTCGGCTCGTCGAAGTACTCGCGCAGAATGCGCCCCCACGCGTCCCGGTTCATCCCGACGGTCCCGTCGGCGCCGAGCCCGGTGGCGTTCTCGTTGATGAAGAACGAGATGAACTTGTCGTAGTCCCGCTCGGCGAACGCCCGGTCGAACTCCTCGCCGGCGACGGTCAGCTCGGCGACACAGCTGGGGCATCCCGCGTCACCGGCCTGGCCGGCGGTGAACGCGGTCTGCGGGGCGGCCGCACCGGCCAGCGGCGCCGCCTGCGGATCGATAACCGCGAGCTTCTCTCGCATCGTTACTCCTGTCTCGGTGTGGTCGGCGGTTGCGGGGTGTGCCGCATCAGCAGCAGCACCCCGTCGGGGCACATCGGGTCGGGGATCGTCCCGTCCGGCATGAAGCCCTCGGACGCGTACAGCGTCCGGCCCTTGGTGTTGTCCGGCTTGACGTCCAGCCAGACCTGGCGGGCGCCGTGGACCCGGTAGGCCCGGTCCACGGCGGCGCGGAACAGCCGGCGCCCGTATCCCGCGCCCCGGTGCCGGTGCGACACCACGATGCGGCGCAGTTCGACGACGCGGTCCGGCCGGCGCAGCCCGGCCAGCACGACGAAACCCACCACCGAGGTGCCGGCCTCGGCGACGATCTGTTCCTGGTCCGGATCGGCGTAGGCCCGCTCGTGGTAGGCCAGGCCGGTGATGCCGAGGTACCGGGTCGTCTCCGGCCCCTGCTCGATCCCGACCAGCGCGTCGAGTTCGTAGACGGTGGCCGGCCGGACGCCGAACTCGGTCGGGACATCCGTCGTGGGGGGTGCCACGGCGGTTACGGCTCGACCGGAGCGTCGGAGGCCTCCGCCATCGCGATGGCGATCCGGCGGCCACCGGTGAACGGCTCCCGACCGTGCGCGGTGAGCATGTTGTCGATCACCACGAGGTCGTCGGCCCGCCAGTCGAACCGGGTCAGCGCCGCGCGGTACGCCTCCTGCAGATGCTTCATCACGTCGTCGGGGATCCGCGCGCCGTCGCCGTAGTAGCTGTTCGTCGGCAGGTTCTCTTCGCCGTACATCTCCAGCATCTCCTCCTGGTAGACCTGCGGCAGGGTGCTGATGTGGAAGAACGTGGCGTGGTTGAACCAGACCGGTTCGCCGGTCACCGGGTGCGGGTGCACGGGCTCGCGGACCGCCCGGGTACGCAGCCCGTCGGTGCCGACCCATTCGACGTCGATGCCCTGGCTCCGGCAGTACCGCTCGACCTGCGAGCGGTCCTCGGTGTCGTAGAAGTACTGCCAGCTGCCGCCCATCTCACTGAACGTCCGCACGTACATCCACTTGCGCCGGATGAACTCCTCGGCCACCGACGGGTCGATGTGCCGATAGACCTCACGGACGTCGGCGAACGGGGTGGCGCCCTGGGTCTCGGCCGGCTGCAGACAGTAGAAGAACACCTTCATCGGCCACTGCGCCTGGTAGGAGCACTCGTTGTGCAGGAAGATCTCCTCGGTCGGCGGGTAGTCGGTCGAGGTGAAGACGTTGCCGGAGAGGCTGCTGCGCGGCGACGTCCGCTCGGTGTAGTCCAGCGGAGCGCCGGACAGCGCTCGGACCACGTCGTGCAGTCCGTCGACGCCACCCACCTCGAAGCCACGGAACATCGCCGCCCCGGTACGGGTGATGAGCGAACGGATCTCCGCCCGGTTCTCCTTGATGACGTCGAGAATCGACAGGCCGTTGTCCGGTTCGATGATTGCGGGGAGGCTCTGCCCCGGCAGTGTGGTTACCAACATGGTTTCCCCTTTGCTGATCAGTGCCGGCCGGCGGCGGCGATCCCGGACTCTTTCCACAGGTGTGACACGTCGCCGAAGTTCTGTTGAACCCACTGGTCGGAATAGATGGTGTTGAGGTAGCGTTCCCCGCGGTCGGGGAAGACGAGGACGCAGGTCGCACCGGCCGGAATGCGGTCGCGGAACCGTTCCAACGCTGAGATGACCCCGCCGGAGGATCCGCCGGCGAGAATTGCCTCCCGGGCCATCAGCCGGCGGCACCCGACGACGCAGTCGAGGTCGGAAACGTGCACCACCGGGTAGGTCTCGGCGGCGGCCAGCAGCGGCGGCCGGGCCGCCGCCCCGTGGCCCGGGATCAGCCGGTGCCGGCTCTCGTCACCGAAGATCGCACTGCCGACCGCGTCGACGGCGACCACCCGGGTGGACAGCGCCTGCTCCCGGACGTAGTCGAGAACCCCGGTCAACGTCCCACAGGTGCTGGTGGCACAGAAGATGAAGTCCGGCGGGGCCGGCAGAGCGGCGACGATTTCCCGCATCGTCCGGTGGTGCGCGGCCGGGTTGCGCGGGTTGGCGTACTGGTTCGGCCAGTAACCTTCCGGATGTTCGGCCAGCAGTTCGCGGACCCGGCGGATGCGTTCCGGCAAGTACTCGCCGGTGACCGGGTCGGGCCGGTCGATGATCTCGATTTCGGCCTGGAACGCCCGGAGGATCGCGATGTTCTGCGCAGTCGTCTTGGCGTCGACCACGCAGATGAAGCGCAGTCCGAAGTAGCGGCAGACCTGGGCGATGCCGATCGCCAGGTTGCCGGAGCTGGATTCGATGACCACCGAACGGTTCGGCACCAGTTCCGCCGCGTGGATCTTGTGGAGCAGCATGTTCAATGCGGTGCGGTCCTTGATGCTGCCGCCCGGATTCGCCAACTCCAGTTTCGCGAACACTCGCGCCGGAATATCCCGCAGCAGGCCGTTCAGCTCGACCAGCGGCGTATCCCCGATACATCCGAGAATCCCTTGCACGCTGCGTTGAACCCGTTGCTCGGTGCGTTGGGTCACGTTGCCCCCTCTGGTCGCGCCATTCGTGCCGACCGGTCGCCTCGGACCGCGTACGCATTGCGGTTCAGGCGTGAACGGCAACGAGTCTTGCCGGGGATGCTTGAGTGAACCTTGACGCTCTCGCAGGCCGGCGGTGCGGCCGGCGGTCCCAAGGTCCGCTCAAGCGCCGCCGGTTACGTTCGGCCAGCTTCGATCACCATCCCCGCGCCAACGGACATCGAGGATCGACGTGGAGACAACAGACCTGCGTACGCTTGTCGAAGAGCAACTGCGACTGTCGCACCGGCTGCGGGCGAGGATCCGCGAACTGGAAGCCGAGCGCGCGGCGCCCCTGGCCATCGTCGGAACGGCGCTGCGCTTCCCCGGCGGCGCGACCACCCCCGAGCAGTACTGGGAGTTGCTCACCGGCCCGACGTCCGGGCCGCAGCAGATCCCGACCGACCGACCGGGCCTACGCTCGGTGCACCACCCGGAGGTGGGCCGGCCCGGTCGTTCCTACGTGGAACGGGCCGGCTTCCTGGACGACGTGGCCAGCTTCGACCCAGACTTCTTCGGTATCTCGCAACGGGAGGCCGAGTCACTGGACCCGCAGCAGCGTCTGTTGCTGGAGACCTCGTGGGAGGCGCTGGAACGCGCCGGCGTCGCAGTCCGCCGTGCCGACCGGCTGGACGCCGGCGTCTTCGTCGGCCTGATGGCCGCCGAGTACGGCGAACGGTTCACCGACGCCGACCCGGACCGGCTCGACCCGTACTTCGGCACCGGCGGCGGGCACTGCTTCGCCGCCGGCCGGATCAGCTACGCGCTGGGATTGCGCGGCCCGGCGGTCACCCTCGACACCGCCTGCTCGTCGTCGCTGGTGGCGCTGCACTCCGCAGCCCGCAGCCTACGGTCGGGAGAGTGCCGGTACGCGCTGGTCGGCGGGGCGAATCTGATCTTCTCGCCGAGGCTGATGGTGTCGCTGTGCCAGAGTCGGGCGCTCGCCCCGGACGGCAGGTCCAAGCCGTTCACCGCCGCCGCCGACGGCTACGGCCGCGGCGAGGGTGTCGCCACGGTGGTGCTGATGCGGCTGGCCGACGCGGTCGCCGAGGGCCGGCCGGTGCTGGCGGTGGTGCGTGGCAGCGCGGTCAACCACGACGGTGCCTCGTCCGGCTTGACCGTGCCGAACGGCCCGGCCCAGCAGGAGGTGATCCGGGCCGCCCTGCGCGACGCCGGGGCCGATCCGGCCGACGTGAGCTACGTCGAGGCGCACGGCACCGGCACCGCGTTGGGTGACCCGATCGAGGTCGCCGCGCTCGACGCGGTGTACGGCCAGCGGCGGTCCGACGCCCGGCCCCGGCTGCTGGTGAGCAGCGTCAAGGCCCGACTGGGTCACCTGGAGGCGGCAGCCGGCCTGGCCGGGCTGATCAAGCTGGTGCTGATGCTGCGTCACGAGCGGATCGTGGCCGACGTGCCGGAGGCCGACGGGCCGCTGAATCCGCTCGTGTCGTGGGCGGACAGCCAGATCGAGATCCCGCGCCGGGCGGCCGACTGGTCCGGCGCCGGGCGGATCGCCGGGATCAGCGCGTTCGGGCTGAGCGGCACCAACGCGCACGTGATCGTCCAGGCGGCGGACCCGGCCCCGGCCCGGCCGTCGGACCCGACGGCCCAGCCGGGGCGTCCGGAGCTGCTGGTGCTGTCCGCCCGCAGCCCGCAGGCGCTGCAGGCGCTCGCCGCCTCGGTCGGCACCTACCTATTCCGCAGCGAACCGGCCGGGCTCTCCTCGGTCTGCCACACGCTGCGCGCCGGGCGGGCGCCGGTGGCGTACCGGCTGGCGGTGACCGGGACGTCGGCGCGCGACCTCGCCCGCAAGGTCAGTCTCGCTGTCGACGCCGCGCCGGAGCCGACCGGTCCACTGCCCGGTCCGGCCCTGGTGCTGCGCCCGTCGGCATCGGACGCGTTGGTCAAGGGGGTCGCGGCGATCGCCTCGGAGCTGCCGCTGTTGACCGACGAGGGCCGGGCACCGGAGCTCGACCCGGCAGGTTGGCTGACCGGGGCGCTGGCCCTGCTCGGCGTACCGACGGTCGTACGGGAACCGGACGCGGACGCTGCCGGCCCCGGAGCCGACCATGTCCACCCTGCTCTGCTGGACCTCGGCGGGCAGCGGGTGGCGTTGGTGCCGGCCGATCCGGACCGGGCGACCGCCGTGTTCCTCGACGCGCTGGCGGCGTTGTTCCGGGCCGGCGCCGACCTGCGGATGGACCGGCTGCGGGCACCGGACGCCCGGTTCGTCGGGGACCTACCGACCTATCCGTTCCAGCGACGCCGCTGCTGGGTGCCGGAGCCGGTCGCGCCGTCGCCATCCGCGCGCGACACCGGCGCCGCCGCACCGCGCAACGAAGTCAGGTCGCTGCCCCAGGACGCCGCCGGCCCGGCCCCGGATGCCGCCGATCAGGCCGCGGTGGAGCGCTTCCTACGTACGGAGCTGGCCGAGGTGCTGAAGGCGAACGGCGAGTTGGACCTGCGGCTGACCTTCGCCGAGCTGGGCGGCGACTCGTTCACCGCGATGCTGTTCCTCAGCCGGGTGCAGGAGTGCTACCAGCTCGACGGGTCCACCGCCGAGCTGGCCGTGGACGAGCCACTCACGGCGCTGCTCGCTGGCCTGGCCCGGGACGTCGCCAGCGCGGCGGTGCGGGGATGAGCCGGTTCGTCCGGCCCCGCCCGGCCGGTGACGCCACCCTGCGTTTCATCGCCTTTCACCACGCCGGTGGATCCGCCGCTGGCTACCACCCGTTGGCCAGGGAACTGCCGCCGGACTGGGAGGTGCTGTTGCTGGATCTGCCGGGGCGGGGCCGGCGGTACGCCGAACCGCTGCTGCGGGCGATGACCGCCGTCGTCGACGAGGCGACCCGAGCGGTGTCACCGCACGCCGATCGACCGTACGTGCTGTTCGGGCACAGCATGGGTGCGGTCGTCGCGGTCGAGGTCGGGCGCCGGTTGTCGACGGTCGGCGCGGCGCCGCTGTGGGTGGGGGTGTCCGGGCGGGCGGCCCCGACGACGCCCACCCCGCCGGTGCCCGGTCTCGGTCGGCTCGGCGACCTGGCGGACACTGAGCTGCTGGAGGTCCTGCTGGGCCTCGGTGGCACGCCACACCGGCTGCTCAAGCTGCCGGAGATGCGGGAGCAGTTTCTCCGGGTCGCGCGTGCCGATCTGCAGGCGGTCGACTCGTACCGGCCCGAGGCGGACCGCTCGCCGCTGTCCTGCCCGCTGACCGTGTTCAGCGGGCTGACCGACTCCTGGGCGCCGCTGGACTGCCTGCCGGCCTGGCAGGTGGAGACCGCTCACCAGCTGCGTCAGTGCTTCTTCCCAGGTGGACACTTCTACTTTCACGGTACGGCGTACCCGCACCTCGCCCGGGAGATCCGTACCGAGGTGACGGCCGTGCGGGGCGCGACCGAGCAACGGCATGAGTTCTTCACGGTCGGCAGGTGATGGCGTCACTGGATCCGTGCCCCGATCCGTCGCAGACTGTTTTCAATGAGTGGCCAAGTCTGATGGCGAATTGGGGAACGAGTCATGCGAATCAACCTGCTCGGACCATTGCAGGCGATAATTGGCCAGACGTCGATCGTGCCCTCTGCGGCCAAACCGTGCCAGATTCTGGCACTGTTGGCCCTGAACGGCGACCGGCTGGTCACCAAATTCGCGATCTTTGAAGAACTCTGGGAGAACAACCCACCACACAGCGCCACGACCACCCTGCACACCTACATTCACCAGCTCCGGCGGCAGATCAGCGTGGCGATGGCCGGCGACCCGTCGGGTGATTCCCGTGGCGTTCTGGTGACCGAACGTGGTGGCTATTCGCTGCGAGTGTCCGGCGGCCTCACCGACGTGCAGGAGTTCCAACGGTTGGGCCGGGCCGGCAGTGAGGCGTTCGAGCGGCGTGACTATCACGCCGCGAGCAGCCGGCTCCGCGACGCCCTCGCGCTGTGGCGGGCACCGATGCTGTCGGACATCCAGCTCGGACCGCAGTTGGCCATGCATGCGCTGTCCCTCGGTGATCTGCGGCTCGCCGCGCTGGACCGGCGGATCGAGGCCGACTTGCGGCTGGGCCGGCACTTGGAGGTGCTGGGGGAGCTGCGTACCCTCACCGCGCAGCATCCGCTCAACGAGAGCTTCGCCGCCCACTACATGGCGGCGCTCTACCTGTCCGGTGACGTCGGTACGGCGCTCGGGGAGTTCCGCCGGATCCGTACGCTGCTCGTCGATGAGCTGGGTGTCGAGCCGGCGCGTCGGCTGCACGAGCTGCAGCAGGTGATCCTCAGCGGAGGCGTTCCGTTGCCGGGGCGTGACATGGTCGGCGTGGCGTAGTCGGTAGATCCACTACGACCGATGGGTCCGGGCCAGGGCTGTTGCGTAGTCGGTTGAGGGGCTCTTGAGCTGGGGTTTTCGATGGGATTCGGCGAGTT